>JAAUUR010000310.1 GCA_012031045.1 Leptolyngbyaceae cyanobacterium SM2_5_2 | reverse complement strand
GCTTTACCGAAGGTCGCCGCTATGCCTTTACCCTGCGCACGGGTAACACCGGCTCCGACGGGGCTGGCCGTTTTGTGCAGGGGGGCAATGTCCAGGCTGGCCAGATGGTGCATCTGGTCTACACCCGCGACGCTGCTGGTAATGCCGTTCTCTATATCAATGGTCAGGCGCAGGGGCGCGAGAACCTACCCGGCAACCTCAAAACCAGTTGGGACAGCCGCTACCGGCTGGGCTTGGGCAAACGAACTCAGCGGCGGCGAACGCTCCTGGCGGGGAGAATATTACCTGATCGCCATCTACAACCAGGCGCTAACCGCCAACGAGGTAACCGCCCTCTGGCAAGCCGGACACGAGAGTCGTCTGCTGCCCGAACCACCGCCCTACGGCTGGCACCAAACCGCCCTCCAGCTCAAAACCAGTGGCCTGTTTCCCGCCCAGCCAGCGGATTCCCAGCCCCCGGCTCTGGTGCGCCATGCGGCGGCCACCGTGCTCATGGCTCGGCTCACGGTGAACGGGCAGGCCAACCCTCGTCCCCTGAGTTTGGCGGTGAGTCCTTACCTGGGGCTGGAATTTCAGACGCGCCGGAACCGCCCTCTGGATCAGCATTGGCAATTCAGGTGGCGGCTGTGGAACTCCTGTGCCTGGAAACGGCCTCCGGCACCCTACGCCCCGTTGCCAGCTACCTGTTCGACCGTCAGCAGTTGGCTGGAGACCCCAATGCCCTTAGCGATTTAAGCCAGCAGTGGGCACTGGAAACCCACCGACGGCTAGCGCCAGAATCCACCATTGCCGTGCTGCGGTTTCGGGAAATCCAGGCCGCCCCAGGGGAAGTACAACCCGGTCAAGCCCCGTTGGTAACCCGCTATCGCTTTCAGGTATTGGCCGTGCCGCAGCCCGCACCGCTAGCTAAGCGCATGTTTGCCCTGCGGTCAGATGTGCGGCAGCGGCGATCGCGCTCTGGCCACTTTGGCGGTTCTACTATGCCCCTGTTGCCCCATCCCATCGAGCTGGCCCCGCCCCAAACCACTGGTGTGCAGCCGCTGTATCTGGAGCCTAGTGATCATGGCACTGGCAACGGCACTGGGGACTTTACCCAGCACTGGCCCTGGGGTCTGAGTGGTCTGCGCCTCTCAGTACAGTACAGCGCCCTGCAGCAACCGCTACTGGGCAGCACCCCTGGAGATACGGTGCCGCCTACCCTCTGGTGGCAGGCTCCCAACTACGCCGTGCAGTACCGCAGCGCCGGCCCAGCCCAGCCTGAACTACCCACGGCGGGCTTACCGCCCTACTATCGCCCCGGCGCCATTAAAACCCTGCTACCCGTGCTACCCACCCTGCCGATGCCGGGTGCTGCATCGCTGGTATCCAGCCTTGGGCTATCTACTCATGGAGCCACCAACGCTGAAGAGGCTTCAGGGGCACCACCAGCCTGGCAGCCGATTTTGCCGGGGCACCTGCGCTACCTGCTGACGGGAGATCGCCCCGGCGCAATGATGGTGATCCGCAATCAGCTGCTTAAACAGGTGTTGGCGGCCAACGAGCCCCTGCTGGTGTCTGGCAGCGTGCCAGTGCAGCATCGCGTGCCCCGGCCCGTGGCGTTACCGCCCAACACCCCGCTAGACAAAGCCCTGCAACCCTGGGCCAGCTACTTTGAACCCCGACGCAACCTGCTGGCCACCACCGCCCCCACCGATGAAGCCTTCTTTGCCGACTGTGGTGGCAGGCCAGCCCAGCGGCTGCGGCTTCAGATGCAATCCCCGCAGGCAGGGGCGATCGCCCCTGCCTGGGACTGGGCAACTGGTGTTTCTCACCGCCGAGGATGAGGCAGATTGGCATATTCAGGTGAAGTTAACCACGGGTTCGCAAACCTTTAGTTACCGACGTGCCAATAGTCCGGTTGAGCCTGTCACCGGGGCAACCTCGACCACCCTCACCTATCGCCTGCCGAACCCAGAGGCTATGATTCGCCTCCGAGAAGCCCTGGCCAGCCGGGCCATTGGCGACCGGGTGCTGGTAATGGTGGAGGTACAGCCCAAGCAACTGCCCGCTCCTCAAAATCCCGCCATCAGGGACAATTTCTGGCAAACCCTCAGCTTCCCGCTGCGGATGACCGACCCAGAAGCGCTGCCCCTGCCTCTGCGACCCACGTTTGTTCACTTTGAAGACCCAGAGTACAACCGCCAACTGACCTCCAACTCGGCCACCGCCACCGCCACCGTTGCCCTGCCAGAGGGCGCGCAGATTGTGTCCTACGACATTACCCTGGCCTGCGATCGCCAGGAATACAATCCCCAAAGCACGCTCTTCGTCCGCTACGACTGGTCAGACAATCGCCCTGGTGTTACCGGCACCCTCTCCCTGGCCCAAATCAATGCGGCGGGCATTGTGCGGCCCCTCAACTGGCCCCGAACCGAGACTCGCTCCCTCGCCACCCGCACAATCCCCATCCCCAGCCGCATTCTGGAAATTCTCTCCCTGGCCGATCTACAAGCCGAAAACCAGTTCACCCTCAACCAGGGGGATGTGTTGGAACTCAAGCTAGATCTATCCCTGCCACCCACGGCCCCGGCTATCGACCCCATCGGTCTAACGGTGGTTCTACCCGTGACTATTGTGGCGGCCCCGGTCATCCCCGTGCCCCAGGCGGCCTATGGCCTGCTACGCGGGCTGGTTCAAACCACCGAACCAGCCGATTCAGACCAGCCTGCCCTGACCCGCCCCAGCGCTGTGGAATGTGTACGCTTTGCCTGGTCGCCCCCAGCCAGCCGCATCGAGCTGATCTGTGCCGAGGATTTACGAACGGGCATTGTGCGACGACGCGCCGTTTTCCAATGGAGCGACACCACCCGCCCAACCCCAGACCCAGCCTGGCAGTATCGGTACGCGGTGCAGAAAATTACCCAGACCGGTTCTACCTATCGGCCTGAATTTGAGCCCGTGCTTTAAGGCCATAGCCCCACCGGAGATGACATCCCAGCCTGCATCCGCCTAGGGCCGTTGCCAGGTGGCAATGTTCCAGGTGCTTAGATCCCACGGGGTGAGGTCAATGCCGGTCAGGCGCTTGCCAACGGCAGACACATCCGCCCGGTGCACAATGGGCAACACCGCCGCTTCATTGATTAACAGGTCGTTCATTTGAATAAAGAGTTGCTGCCGGGCCTGAGGGTCAAGCTCTGTGGAGGCTTGCTGCCATAGGGCATCGTACTCTGGGTTACAGTAGCGGGCGTAGTTGCTTTTAGACCAGTTGTTGGCCTTTTGGGCAATTTCGTTGCAGGTATAGGTTTGCATATAGGCCCCTGGATCGGGGTTAGTATTGCCGGTGGCAAACATCTGCAAATCAGCCCCAAAGCGTTCGAGGGTGTCTGGGCTGGCTGGGTCGCCTGAAAAGAAAATGGTGGCGTCAATCCCTCGAATCTCAACGCCAATGCCAATTTGTGTAAAGGATTGTTTGACAATTTCCTGGGTTTTCTGGCGCAGGGGATTGACAGAGGTTTGAAACACCAATTCCAGCTCTTGGCCGCCCTTATCGCGCACGCCGTTGCCATTGGTATCCACCCAGCCGGCCTCTTCAAGCAGGGCGGCGGCGGCGGTTAGGTCGTACCCATAGCGGGCATTGGGAGATTTGAAGGACTCCGGCGCCACCAAAAAATGAGCGGTGGGTTGCCCAGCCGAGCCATAGAGCTGGGTGGCAATGGTTTCACGATCCACCGCCAGGTTGAGGGCTTGCCGCACCCGGCGATCGCTCAAAATTGGGTGCGGAAACTCCACACTCGAGGTTTCCCCGTCTGCCGTGGCCTGGTTAGGATCAGTAAAGTTGATGACAAGGCGCTCGACCAGAGAGCCAAAATTGGTAACGAGTTCACCCTGGCCCGCAGCGACTAGCTGGTTCAGCACGTTGGCTTCTACTTGCAGATTGTAGGCATAGTCTACGTCGCCAGTTTGCAGCACCGCCCGCGCGGCTGAGGCGGCATCTCCCCCACCCTTGAGTTCCACCCGGCCAAAGGCCAGTTGGTCGGGCTCCCGGTAGTTGGGGTTGGCCTCATAAACCACCACATCCCCCGGAATAAAGTCCACCACTCGGTAGGGGCCAGTGCCCACGGGTGCAATATTGGCCGGTGCTTCTCGCCCATTGGGGCCGTTGTAGGCTTGAAACAGGTGGCGCGGTAGCACCATGCCTTCGGTACCTGTAAACACCAGATACCAGGCGGGGTTAGGCTCCCTAAAGGTAATTTTGACGGTGGTATCGTCCAGCGCTTCAACCGATTCCACAATCTCGTAGGTGCCCGCATTGGTTGTAGCCACCTCCGGGTTAACGATGAACTCGTAGGTAAAGGCCACATCTGCCGCCGTAAAGGGCGTACCGTCGGACCACTTAATGCCTGGCTTCAGCGTCCAGGTTACGCTGGTGCCATCAGGAGCCACACCGCCATTTTCTACCGTTGGCTCCTCAGCCGCTAAAAACAGCACCATGTTGCCGTCAGCATCAAAGCTGGCCAAGGGTTCCAGGGTAATGCGGCTAGCTTCAGCATCCTTAAACCCACTAGAAAAATGGGGATTCAAAATGGTGGGAGCCTGCCAGTAGAGCAACTTTAGGGTGTCATCAGCGGCGTTTGTTGCCGCCGCATCGGATTCTGGGCCGACGGTTTGCCCTTGCTGAGCCGGACGACACGCCGTAACCAGCAGCACACACAGGCTAATAGCCGCGATCGCGCGAACCTTCATAGTTCAACCTGATACTTAGACAACAGATCGGCCTAACCAACTCCGCAGAGGGAATTCTACGCAGCATAGCGCCTTACTGTTGAGTTTTCTAGAGAAATTGGTCAATCGCTGTCCAGAGCCACTGCCCCTTAGATCACACCTCATCGGTTTGCATCCATACACGAACGTAAGTAGCGAGGGTATCGACGTAAGGCGGGACATTGTTTTGCCAGGAATCTAGGAGCTAGGAGATGGAACCGGATCATAGCCACACTCCTAGCTTCTAGATCCTAAATTCTCTGCCTCGCTACTGTCCCGGCTTAAGCGGATACCCAGTAGCGAATTTAATGCAGTAGTCTAAGGCGTCTGAGTGGGCGCAATCGAGCTTCCTGTACTAGATCCCATCCTCAAGGCGGATTTGGACAGTCTCACGGCAAGTCTCCACCGGCTGACGGGCCGCCATTACCTCCACCAGCGCCTCAAAGGCAGGGCGGTGCTGTTCGAGCAACGTTTTGGCCTGGAGTGCAGCCCAGCGCTGTTTCATCAGGCTTTCTGTTTTAGAACGGCCCAGCCCTTGCCACAGAATGCTCAGGGCACGGGTATCGTCATCACCGCCGATGGCGTTGCCGTAGACCATTTGTTCTGCCGCAATGCCCGCCATCCACACCTGGCAGTAACGGTCGATCCACTGCGGGGTTTGGCGCTCTTGCAGGGCTTGGGGGTCGAGATCGCTAAAGCCAAAAATCACGCCGCCCTGGCCAGGCAATCCCCGCTGCCAGGCTTCCCAAGTGCTCAGGGTGTAGGCTTCAATGGGAATATCCAGCAGCACCGCCACCAGAAAATGCCCCGCTTCGTGGTGCAGCACCCGCTGCCGGTGTTCTGGCGACAACCAAGCTAGAGAATCCGTCAAAATATTGCCGATGCGTCCCTGCAGATTTAACTGATCCAGCGTAAACACCCCTAAGCCGGTGGCCGCTACTCCCGCCACCAGCGCTGGGGAAAGATGCACCAGCGGCCCAAGCAAACTAGCCATAGTGGTTAAGAAGATAACAATGGCAATGGTGTTGAGTGTGGTGTCGCGCATGGGGCAATCGAACTGGACTACCTATTTACTGTAAAAGGTTTCCAGGCTGTGGCGATCGCCAATGAAGCGCCAGTGCCAGGGTTCAAAAGCCACGCCCTGAAAGTTATCCAGCGGAAAAGACAGCTCAAAGCCAAAGCGCACCGCGTTGGCATCCATCCATTGGTAGGCGCGGGTATCGGCAAAGCCCTGGTTGAGGTTAGCGCTCGGTTGGCTGGCATCGCCTACATCAATAGCGTAGCCAGTGTGATGCTCACTGTAGCCCGGCGGGGCGCTGACCTCGGCCCGGGTTTCGGCATCCTGCCCCCGCTCAGCTTTGAGGTTAAAGAAAATGGTTTCTTGCTCGGCGTGGGAGCGAAAGCCCGACAAAGGCACCAGGCGTATCCCCGCTGCCGCGGCGGCCTGGGCCATTGACTCATACTGAGTGGCGGCCACCGTACGAAGGCGAATGGCGCTATTAGCCGACAGCGGCACTAGCTCAACCTCCGGCGCTTCTTCGTAGGCCCGATGGCCCAAAAGGGTGCGACTGGTGGGGG
>JAAUUR010000309.1 GCA_012031045.1 Leptolyngbyaceae cyanobacterium SM2_5_2 | reverse complement strand
TGCCAGGAGGCGGACTTGAACCGCCGACACGAGGATTTTCAGTCCTCGATCAAACATTGATATATAAGGATTTCAGCCTCATAAGTTGATTTTTACACCAGTTTTACACCAATTCCAGAAACTTTAGACGAGGTTAGACATGTTTGGACGAATTGAAGCCTAACTGTCTATCACGGGATATAAGCCCTTCTTATTGAAGGGTGACAAAAGGCCTCTGCGGTATCTTTCCTCTGCTAGGCCAGCTCTCCAGAAATCATCACGAAGCACTATGCTGATACTCTGACGCGGTTCCAAGCACTCAAGATTTGACGAAAGTACTTTTGATGATCAGCTAAGATCTAGCTAACCGACTGAGCTGCCGGTATGGGTGTAAGTAACCAGGTCATTCCACCTGAACTAGCGTCAAATAAGCCCCATTATCCCTGGATATAGGTTGAGTAGCTGCTTACGAATCGAGTAGTCATATTTTTGATAATACTCCGGACAGAAAATTGCCCTCCATATGACATATAAGCCAGAGCCCACGTTGCTCAAAATAGTTAAAGCAATGTCAGCCTGTAAACCAACTTGGATTGAAATAGGCGATCGCTGGAGTGATTGCCCTGTAAGCCTTATGGCTTCGTTGCTAAAACTGTCCGGACTGTTGTTTTGAAAGCCTTTTCCACATTGAAGTTTCGACGCCTAAAAAATCTGAGAATCAGATTTATCTCAATCCTTATCTCCATAGCGTACCAAAACCCTAGTTTTTATGAATGTTTGGGCGTTTTGGACATCTTTGGAGCGGTAAATGTTCGTTCGGAAGTCGAACCATCGCTCGCATATTTCGTTATCTCATTTTGGTGATCAGGGGCTTGGGCAATGGTCTCGGGGCCGGTTATTAAATGTCAAGTGCATAGGCGGTTCTGGAGCTGAAACCCAGGTGTTAGTGGCCTAAAATTAATGGCTATGTTCAAGGCAAATGCCCCACTGGGTGTAGGGTATCGGGAGATGGAGTCGCGACGCTCCTGCTCGGGGGCTATGTTCTCGTTTTCAGTAAGATGTGCAAGGCACGTCGCTTCAGACCGTGGAGCAGTATGCCTGACGGACGATCTCACCTAGGTATAGATGATTCAGTCGCTGTAGATGGGACAGTTGCAGAGGGTACAGACTTGCGCCATGGTTTTAGAACGCTAATTTGCGCTATTGGCAACATACTATTCATCAACTTCATCGCCTACGACCTGGTGTCTAGCAATCACAAGTCTTCTAGCACTACTCGGTTAGCACGTAGCGAGTGAGCACACGCATTACTTCATTGGTGCGTCTCGTGGGTTGGGGCTTGCTCCACTCCCGCACTTCGGCAAAGCCAAGGCGAAAGAGTTCGTGAACAATGCGTTCGACTCCATAGGCAGGGCCGATGACCAGGATGCGGATAATCTCTCGCCCCGGTTCGGCAGCAGCTTCCAAAGTCACTTGCAGGCTCGGGGAAGACAAGGTAGCAGGGAGAAAGGCTTGAGGCATAGGGGTTACTCGCAGCTTAGAACACCAGAGAATGGCAGGTTGAACGCCAGAGCGCCGCAACCTTAGTCGATATATAGAACAAATAATTCTATATAATGTATTTTTAGTTCTGCATATACTGTTTTGTGTTCAGGGTCAGTTAAATTTGTGCTTGACGAGGTGAGTGTTGGTTGTCTGCCCCCAATGCCCGACTTAAGGATCAACTACATCTATATGGATGCGGAGACTCGGTCACGGTACGACCAAGCCTGTATTGGGTTGCACTGGTCGTCTAAAGATCTGGTCAAGCAGTGCATCCAAGCGTTCTTTAAGGTCAACCGTGACTATTACGTTGACTGTGCCTACAAAGACTGTGAGGCCAGAGGGATGGCCGTAAGTGACTGGTACAAAACCCTGCGGGATGGCTCAGACGATGATCTGCGTCCTTACCTAGCCGGGCGGCCCGCCTTCGGTACAACTCCGTTAGACGCCGTCCCACCTGTGCCATCCGGGGCAGAAAACAAGCGTCTTTACAACACACTGTCTATGGGTGGCTTTAACCTGGTGTTTGCTCAAAACCTGCAAGTTAGTTGACCTTGGTCCTATGTCTCAGGTCGTCAGTCGTATTGTGGCCCAGCATTTTGATCGCTATTGGGCAACAAACTATGCTCCCCAGCTTGAGTTTGACGCCACCTGCTCATTACCGGAAAGAAAGGTTTAGACATGTCCCAACCCCTCCCCGAACAGGTTCTTAAAGCCGTTGATACCGTCCTCAGTGTCTTGGGTGAACCGACGACAGATACCCGCTCCAAAGCCCTGGATGCTTTTCAGCAGGGTGATGCGGGTCTGCTGCGGCTCTTGGCGGCGACTCATCTGGATGATCATTACCTGCGATCGCTGGGATATCTCATTTCTGCCAAGTCTAAGCCTGATTTGCCCACAGTAGCAGTTGTGCTAGCTGAAGCGGCCCGCGCTGCCGCTGACTACGTTAGAGAACGTACGATCGATCAGCTCAATCAAAAAATTCACCTTGACCTGCTAACGTCTTCTTAGTTGAGCGGACCAGCTAGGCAGTTCGGTGAGTCCTCTAGTCACCGATTTCGAGTTCTAACCCTTTTTGCTGGCCTCCCATATCCAGTTTTCTAGATTGAGCAGAATTCGCTAGCTTCGTTATATGGGATAGCGCAAGCGATCGCGTCCTTCTTCCGCTGGGCGTTGTAAATCTGCTTCACCGTCTCACTCCCCGCTACCAGTATCAGCGTCACCTCCTTATGTGGAATGCCTATCCCGCAAGGTGAGAAGGGTCGCCTCCCGCCCCTTCTCTGAGTTAATTGCTTTCTCTGTCAGCGATCGCCCGCCCGGAGCCTGTCCAGAAAGCATTTGACTAAACGCCTCTTGGCTCACTGTCTCAACCAAACCCAACAACGCATGCCTGTCTTTCCACCTACTTCGTCAGGTGAGCCGTCTCCAGAGTGTCTCCGCTGGGCAGCGTGTTTTGGATATGATGCACCAGTTCAGTGTTGAAGCACCGCACCTGGCAAAAATCCTTAGGTTTAGAATCGCTCACGAGTGGGTCATAGGCTGCATGGGCTCATTATGGCGTATGGGCTTGGTTCAGCGTGGGTGATGCCTAGGCGAACGATAGGGTGGCTTTTGTGAGAGCGGGCACGATGCGATCGCAGGCCAGCTTGCCGCCAAATAAATTCCGAGCGACAGGACCAACGTGCAAGGCCGCCCACGGTCCCATCAAAAAGAGTTCACACCCTCGCCAGCGCAGATGTTCATCCAGCACAGGTAGACCATTCACAGTTTCAACGGGGTGTTGCTTGAGTACGTCCGCCAACAGGGAATGCGATCGGATATTCAGGGTCGTTCCTGTCGCAAGCCAGACGCGATGGATGGGTTGATGGGCAATGCAATTATGGGCCACATGGTTATCGCAGCACACCTTCCAGGCGTTCCCTTGCCACTGGGCAGCAGCTACCTGGCAGTGCTCGTAAAAGGTGATGTGCCCTTGCCGCCGGAGCTGTCGCAGGCACGTCATCATAGCGGGCGTAAGCGAGCCACCATTGCGGGCTTGCTGCACCATCTGCCAGCGGGCCTGCATATCCACTTCCTCGTGGAACCCTTTCAGATATTTTGGCCCCAGCCACCCAGGCTCGGCATCAAACAGCTTTTCTTGGAACGTGCGCCGCGCCATCATCACCACGTTCGCCCCGCGCTTCGCAGCACCGACCGCCAGGTGCCCGCTGGTCAAGCCACTACCCACAATGAGCACGGTTTCACCCGCGAGTGAGCTGAGGGCAGGCAGTCGGACTTGATTGGCATGGCACAGCCGCTCTGGGGGATAGACGGCACTGATCTGCTGGCCCAGTTGGGCCGATGGGGCTGCCCGCCTCCCGTGGCTAGCACGACCCGCCGAGCTAGCACGGTGTCACCGATCGATAAGGTCAACCGAAATCGGGAAGGTCTTTTCTGCAAGGGCTCCAGTCGGGTGACCACTGCTGGCACCACATGGTTTTGCAACTGCCAACGCTGCACTACCGTGTCACAAAACTCTTGAAACAGGACCTGCCAGGACGGTCGTAGGCGGGTGCAGCTCGTGATAGCGCCTCTCCGCAAAGGTTCTCAAGGCGTGGGCGTTGGGGTCGGGATGATGGACAGCGGGCGATCGCAGCTCAGCGATTTCTTGGGCCGCAAACTGCTGCTGCCACTGAGCCATCCAGGTACCGCTGGGGTCAAATACCCGGATATGATTTCGGAACGTTGCCTTCTTTTGCAACACGTGGGTGACCAGAGTGAGGGCCTGCGGGCCTGCACCAACAACGGCAATATCGATCTGCGACTAAGCCATAGCGGGTTGACTGAGGTTGCTCAAAGAGGATGCGAGCAATATGATAATGATTATCTTTGTCATGCCGCAAGCCCATGATCACCGTTGTCGCTGGCCCCTGTGGCGCAGGCAAAACCACCTGGATTCTGCAGGAGCTGGCTCAGACTCCAACGTCTGCTGTCTATGTCACGCCGGAAGTCAGTACGGTGCCCATTGATGCCACCCGCGTGACGGCGAGGTTTCCCCAGGTCGAAATCTTCCATCGCCAGCCCGAAACGGAACTGCTGCAACGTTTAGCAGCTGGCGTACCCGTCTATTTTGAGCTGGGCTTTCAGCTGGAGACAAACGTTCCGCTATTGGAAGCTCAGCCCTGCCGCCGGATCGCGCTGGTGGCTGAGGAAAATCGAGATGCGGGCTGGCAACTGTGGGCCGATGAGGTGATTCGCGGCAATCAATCGACCCTTGATCTGCAATCGGCGCAGCTCTGGCGGGCACCGTTGAGCGGTCAGGTATTCGACCCGCCCAGCCTGGATACCTTCTGGCAGGAGTTGACCCAGGGAGCCTATGGCAAGGTGCATCGGGCCAAAGGCATTTTTGAGCTGGCCGATGGTCAAGCGTTCCACTTTGATTTCGTCAGCGGCTTGCCCGGGAGCGCCTACACCGAACTTAATCTGCCCCGATGGGTGCAGGGCCGCCCCAGTCGCTTTAGCGGTATTGAGGTAGTGGGTCAGGGGCTGGATGAAGGGGCGATCGCCACCACCCTAAAAGACTGCTATTTATCTGACTCGCTACTCACTACTCACCAAGCCATGTTAAGAGATTCACTTTCCCTGGAGGCGTCATGAATATTGCAGTGCTGTCCTGCATTCACGGCAATCTGGAAGCGTTGGAGGCCGTTTTACGCGATATTGACCAGCAGCCCGTTGATGAGATCTACTGCCTGGGCGATCTGGTAGGTTATGGGCCTTACCCTAACGAAGTCGTCGCCCGCATTCGCGAGCTCAAAATCCCCACCTGCCAGGGCTGTTGGGATGAAGACATCGTTGATGGGCTCAACGCTTGTGACTGCAGTTATCCCTCGCTGCTGGCGGAAACCCGAGGGCATCTGGCCCACGAGTGGACGAATCAGGAAGTTAGCCCCGAAACCCGCGCCTACCTAGCTGAACTACCGCTGACGCTACAACAAGACAGTCTATGCTTTGTCCACGGCAGTCCCCACAGCCAGCACGAATATTTGCTGCCCGACACCAGCGCTTTCATCGCCCTGGAAAGAGTTCTCGCCACCGGAGCCGATACCCTCTTCTGCGGCCACACCCACGTTCCCTACGTCCGCCACCTGGAAAATAGCCACCTCACCCTCAAAGTTGCTTCCCCATCTACCTATTCACCCATTCCCTCCGCTACCCCCATCTCCTCCCTTAAACGCATCGTCAATGCGGGTTCCGTCGGCGAACCCCGCCACGGTCGTCCCAACGCCACTTACGTCGTTTACGACACCGACACCCAACAGGCCGAACTCCGCGAGGTTGAATACGACTACACCAAAACCTGCGCCGCCATCCTCGAAAAAGGGCTACCCGCCATCTTCGCCTGGCGACTCTCGCAGGGGTTGGAATACGCCGAAAAAGCCGATGACCCTACTCACGTCTGTGAACGATAGCGATGACTCACTGGGCCATTCTCTCTGGTGTTAACGGTAACCTCTTCGCCTACGAGGCCGTGCTCGCTGACCTCAAGCGGCAGCGCTATCAGGTGGAAGCGCTGTATATTCTGGGTGATCTGGTGGGTCCTCACCCACAATGTGAGGCGCTAGTACAGCGGGTGCGTCAGCCTCGTCAGGGTGAACTCTCGCCACAGGTTTGCTTCGGCTGGTGGGAGGAGCAGTGTTTTAACCTGCACGGCATGGGCAGTGACCCGGAAGCAACAGAGCTGCTGGAACAGATTGGCCCAGATGGGGTTGAACAGCTCTGGAAGTCGGTATCCCGGCAGACGGTGCAGTGGCTCAGGTCGCTGGATTTTGGCTTCTTTGAG
>JAAUUR010000009.1 GCA_012031045.1 Leptolyngbyaceae cyanobacterium SM2_5_2 | reverse complement strand
AAAGGGATGGTTATTTTCATGGAGGACTCTCAGATCTGTCGGAGTCAGGAGTCAGGAGTCAGGAGTCAGGAGTCAGGAAAATAAGGGAGCGATTAGAATTTTGTGTAAATCCCAGGTTTTGGAACGAGAGATTAAGGGTTTTGACCCTGTCAGACAAAATTTTCTGACCATTCCCCCTGATCAGGCACGATTTTCTAAACACTCTCAAAATAAGGCTTTTTGAGTCTTGAATTCTTCCCTCCTCCCTCCAGCTGTGGCCTCGAAATCGCTACAGTGGTAGGGTTTCGCTTTGAGAACATACCTGTGTCTACCTACGCCGCAATCACCACTACCCCAGCCGGGCTGCGTACGCTGTTGCCTTTGAGCAGGGAGCTTCCGGCTACACTGTGGGTGCCAGACACCCTTAATGCTGACCCACTGAGCCAGGCGGACGAGGTGCATCGTTACCCAGGCTCGTTGCGGGATTTGGTATCTGAACTTTGGCCCACCCAGCAGGGCCTAATCTTTGCCCTGGCTACGGGGGCAGTGGTGCGGCTGATTGCGCCGTTGCTGGGCAATAAAGCTACTGACCCGGCGGTGTTGGTGGTCAACGAAACTGGTCGCCAGGTGATTAGCCTCTGCGGTGGGCACCAGGGCGGAGCCGATGCCCTCACCCGCACGGTGGCCAGCTTGCTAGGGGCTGAACCCATTATTACTGGGGCGGCCCAGGCTGGAGACTTGCCGGGGGTGGATGTCTTGGGCGACCCCTTTGGCTGGCGGCGGGGTAGCGGCAACTGGACGGGGGTAAGTGCGGCGATCTCCCGTCAGCAGCCTGTGGAGATCCTGCAAGACAGTGGCTCAAGGCTTTGGCAAAGGCATCTACCCCCTACCCATCCCTTTATCTTTGCGGCAGAATCTATCACGGCTGCCAGCCCTAGCGCCCGCCTGTGGATTAGCGTCGGTCAGCGGTCATTGCGCTTCGATGAGGCTTTTCCTCAGGCCCAGTGGCATCCCAGAGTGCTCTGGGTCGGGGTAGGGTGCGAGCGGGGAACGCCCCAAGCGGTGATTGAAGCTGGCATTGGGCAGGTCTTTCAGGCCAATCATCTGGCGATTCCCGCGATCGCGGGAATCGCCTCCTTGACCTCAAGCTGATGAGGTTGGTCTGGTTGAACTTTGTAGCGAGCGAGGCTGGCCCCTGCGTTGTTTCACCGCTGAGGAATTGCGGGCGGTAGAGGTGCCCAACCCGTCAGTCGTCGTAAATCAGGCTGTACAGACCCCTAGCGTAGCGGAGGCGGCGGCCATTCTGGCGGCGGCGGGGCGGCTGCGGGTGGCTAAGCAGGTGATACGGCTAGCGGGGCAACCAGGGGCGGTGACGGTGGCAATTGCCCAGGCTGAGCAGGAATACACCGGGCGGCAGGGCCAACTTTATCTAGTGGGTATTGGCCCCGGTAGCCTGAGCCAAATCACTCCGGCGGCCAAACGGGCGATCGTCCAGGCCGATGCGGTGATTGGCTACGATCTCTACATTGACCAGATTCGCCCCCTCTGCCCACCCGGACAAATTGTGGAACCCTGGCCCATTACCCAGGAACGCCAGCGGGCCGAGCGAGCCATTGCCCTAGCCGAGTGGGGGCTGACGGTGGCGGTGGTGTCATCGGGAGACTGCGGCATCTACGGCATGGCCGGGCTGGTACTAGAACAACTCCAGGCCACCGGGTGGGATGGGGAAACGCCAGCAGTGGAGGTCTACCCCGGCATTTCTGCCCTACAGGCGGCGGCGGCCAGGGTAGGCGCACCGCTGATGCATGACTTCTGCGCCATCAGCCTCAGCGACCTGCTAACGCCGTGGCATGTCATCCTTACCCGGCTAGAGGCAGCGGCCAGGGCAGATTTTGTGGTGGCGCTGTACAACCCCAAGTCTAAAACTCGCATCCACCAGATTGAAACCGCCCAGCAAATTCTGAGGCAGCATCGTCCGGCGGATACCCCAGTAGCAGTCGTGAAGTCGGCCTATCGCCCGGAAGAAACCGTCTACATCACGACGCTGGCCGATTTGCTTAAAGTCCCCATTGATATGCTGACGGTGGTGCTGGTAGGCAACCACAGCACCCGTCAGCATGGGGTGTGGATGATTACGCCCAGGGGGTATGCCTTGGCAGCACCAAAAGAATAACGACCCAGGGCTACCGGGTCGTTATTTAAAGGTTTAGATTTGAAGACCTGGGCCAAAACCTAGAGCCGCCCAGACTTAGATACGTTTACAACTAGCTCGTTAACTAGTCCTTCGAGATTCTGGGGGGTTCGCGGAAGGCGATGGCAAAAAACAACGTGCCAATGATGCAGGCCAAAATGAAAATGTATGCGACAGCTTCCATGGTGAATGCTCTCCTACTCTACCTGGATACTTTTAGTGTACAAGGATTTGCGGGTTATGTTCTAATTCCGGGGGCTCAGGCCTAACTCAGAACTGTCCCAGCCCCAACAAACAAACCCGGCCAGCGAGACCTAAAAAACCTGACTGATCAGGCAAAACACCTATCAGTCAGGCCATCCATTCAACCCAGGGAGGTTAAACTCGCTCTTCGTTCCGGGTGGTTAAGTCACCCACCTTCTGGAAGAAGCCCCATTCCACCTGTTCGGGGGAGAGGTCGGGGTCGATACCGGCAAACACATCACGGAACAACGTCCGAGCGCCGTGCCAGATGTGGCCGAAGAAGAACAGCAGAGCAAATACCGCGTGACCATAGGTGAACCAGCCACGGGTACTGGTGCGGAATACCCCGTCAGAGCCCAGGGTTTCCAGGTCAAACTCAAAGGGTTCACCCAACTGAGCCTTACGAGCATAACGCTTGACCAGGGCGGGCTCGGTGATGGTTTGGCCATCCAACTCACCGCCGTAGAAGGTAGCGGTTACGCCGGTCTGCTCAAAGCTGTACTTCGACTCGGCCCGTCGGAAGGGAATGTTAGCCCGCACAATACCATCCTTATCCACCAACACTACAGGGAAGGTCTCAAAGAAGTTAGGCATCCGGCGAACAGTCAGTTCCCGGCCTTCGCCATCCTTAAACGTAGGATGACCCAGCCAAGATTGAGCCAGACCATCACCCTGGTTCATGGGGCCAACCCGGAACAGACCACCCTTGGCCGGGCTGTTGCCGATGTAGTCGTAGAAAGCTAGCTTCTCTGGAATTCGAGAATACGCTACAGACAGGCTGGCACCAGCATTCACATCGGCCTGTACCCGACGCTGAATTTCCTGCTGGAAGTAGTTGCTATCCCACTGATAGCGGGTAGGGCCAAACAGCTCAATCGGAGTAGCCGCACTGCCATACCACATGGTACCAGCCACCACAAAGGCGGCAAAGAACACGGCGGCAATACTGCTGGAAAGTACCGTTTCAATGTTCCCCATCCGCAGAGCTTTATACAGGCGCTGGGGAGGACGCACCGTGAGGTGGAACAAGCCCGCAATAATCCCTACAATACCGGCGGCGATGTGGTGGGCCACAATGCCACCAGGGTTAAAGGGGTTGAAGCCCGCCGCGCCCCATTCAGGAGCAACGCCCTGAACGTGACCCGTTAGCCCGTAGGGATCAGAAACCCACAGCCCTGGCCCCCATAGACCCGTTAGGTGGAAAGCGCCAAAGCCAAAGCAGAGTAAGCCAGACAGAAACAGGTGAATGCCAAACATCTTGGGCAGATCGAGGGCAGGCTCGCCAGTACGAGGATCGCGGAAGAGATCCAAATCCCAGAAAACCCAGTGCCAGCAGGCCGCTAAAAACAACAGGCCAGACAGCACGATGTGGGCCGCGGCTACCCCCTCAAAAGACCAGAAACCAGGGTTAACCGCTGCTTCGCCGGTCACACTCCAGCCGCCCCAGGACTGGGTAACGCCCAGTCTGGCCATAAAGGGCAACACAAACATTCCCTGCCGCCACATGGGGTTGAGGACAGGATCACTCGGATCAAAGGTGGCCAGCTCAAACAGAGCCATAGAGCCAGCCCAGCCAGCCACCAGGGCCGTATGCATTAGGTGTACAGAAATCAGTCGCCCGGGATCGTTGATGACGACTGTGTGTACCCGGTACCAGGGTAGTCCCATTGACTACGCTCCTCCTCTAGGTAAAACAGTATTGTTCTGAAGTTGTCTTAACCGTGCCAGATACTGATAAGCCTATCAGATTGGGCTCACAGAATCTTCTGCAGCTGCCTATTGGCCAAATATTTTGGCATCAGCCAAAACCGCCAATAGTTCGAAAATCATTTGGTACAAATGAGATGTAACAATGAAATTACTTAAAGAAGTGTAACCACTTCAAATTCCCCTCGCAAGCAAATTTTGCGGCTGTTATGGGCTATTTAGGCCGTGTGCCCAGACTTTTTTTTGGCCGCATTGCCGCAGAACAACGGTTTCACCGATGATGATGGATGCCAACGCTAAGGAGAGTTGCCCAATGGCCACTGTTAAATTTCTTAACGAAAATACGGAAATTGTCGTTGCGGATGGGGCGAACCTGCGCTTCAAGGCCCTGGAAAATCGGATTGACCTCTACACCTTTAGCGGCAAGCTAATGAACTGTGGCGGCTACGGGCAGTGCGGCACCTGCGTGGTGGATGTGGTGGATGGGGCAGAAAACCTCTCACCGCGCACAGCGGTAGAGGAGCACAAGCTAAAGAAGTGGCCCGCTAGCTGTCGGTTGGCCTGCCAGACAACGGTGCATGGCCCGGTGTCGGTGGTGACTAAGCCCAAGCGTTCGGGTAAAACTTCGTCAACCTCGTCGCAAACCGTCTAAGGCCAGAAATGGAGTTGCCTGTTTTCTAGCCAGAGAGTGATATTCTAAAGGCGTTACGGTGATCGCCCGGTCGCGAATTCTTTGGTTGAGAGTGGAGGCAAGCGCTCATGGAAGTCAATAAGCTCGGTTTTGTGGCCAGCATCCTTTTTGTGCTGGTGCCAACGGTTTTTCTGCTGATTCTGTATATTCAAACCTCTAGTAAGCAGACCGGATCCTAGAGTTTTACTGTTGTTAGGGTGCTGGACAATTTCGATAGTCTGGTGATAATTCCAAGAGCGCTGGTTCTAGCCAGCGCTTTTTTGCAGTGATAGTTAAGCGCTCTATGACGTACTGCTGGCATTTCGGTCAACGCAGGGTTGGTTCTAGCGGCTGATTCCCGAACCAATGCAGGAGTGGACTATATTTCCTCCTACCGCAAGCTGTTTGACTTTTCGCGTCCTGGTGAACGGGTGGTGTTGCTCTGTACCTCTGGCAACCTTTCGGTGACGCAGGCGGTGGTTCATAACTTGACCCAGGATATTAAACGCAACCGAGAGCCCAATCTCCATAGCCTGCCCACCTTATACGACATTGCCCGCTACATCGGCAGCCAGATTCGTACCATGCAGGAGGTCGATCGCCCCTGGCTGGAAAAAGACCGGATTGATTTTCAGTGCAGCTTTTTGGTTGGCGGGCAGATTTTGGGGGAGTCGCCAGAGCTATTTTTGGTCTACAGCCAGGGCAACTGCATCAAAGCCACCCCCGAAACCCCATTTCTACAAATTGGCGAAACCAAGTACGGCAAACCCATTCTGGATCGCACCCTCTCCTACGATTCGCCCCTGGATGCCGCTGCTAAGTCGGCCCTGTTGTCCCTAGATTCCACCATGCGCTCGAACCTCTCGGTGGGGCCGCCGGTACACATGATGATGTACCAAACCGATAGCTTTGAGGTCAAACACCGGGCTCAGTTTCAGGCGGGGGATCCTTACTTAATCAAAATGCGCAAACACTGGGAAGTGGCCCTGCGAGAAGCCTCGGCCAATATGCCGGATATCTCCTGGAACCAGGATGAAGGGTTGTCACCCTTAGGGATTGCTGAGTTAGACGCAGGCTGAAACAGCGGATAGGCGAAGTTAGAAAAATGCTGGATTTTGTAATCGTTACTCAACTACTCGCCTACTATACTTCTTTATAAGGTTGCGCTTTTTCCAGGAGCCAACTAGTCATGCTTCCATCAGGCCCGCATCGATTTTGTCGGTTTCATCGAGTGATTCCTATTGGGTGGCTGTTAGGATTCCTTCCGCTTGCGCCTACGGTTGCTCAGATTATTCCTGATACCACTCTGCCGGGCGAAGTAACAACAGTAGTTTCTGATACCGTTGTTAGGAGCCAGGGCGCAGATTTAATCAACGGCGGAGCCTTGCGAGGCAGTAATTTATTTCATAGCTTTTTAGAGTTCAATATTGCAGAGGGGCAGCGGGTTTACTTTGCTAACCCCGCCGGAGTTGAGACTATCCTCGGTCGAGTCACCGGTCCAAACGGCTCTAACATCCTGGGCAGCTTGGGGGTCGATGGTAGCGCCAGCTTATTTCTGCTCAACCCCAACGGCATTCTCTTTGGCCCCAACGCCCAGCTCGACATCAGCGGCTCGTTTTTGGCCAGCACCGCCGATAGCTTTACCTTTGCCGATGGCTCGCAATTTAGTGCCACAATTCCACAGGCTGGGGAACTACTGAGCGTCAATGTGCCGTTGGGCGTGCAGTGGGGGCCTGGTGAAGCTGGCCCGTTAACCAACAACGCTAATCTGGCTGTACCCAGGGGGCAAACCCTGAGTTTGGTTGGAGGCGATGTCACCCTTAGAGGTTCCCTCGAAGCTCCCGCAGGTCGCGTTGAGGTGTTAGGTGACACGGTATCCCTCTTGGATGCCGCCACCATTGATGTCTCTGACCCTACCGGAGGTGGCACCGTTTTAGTCGGCGGCGATTATCAGGGCCAGGGCACTACGCCCAGAGCAGCCAGAACCACCTTGGACCCAGCCGTCATCATTGATGCCGATGCCACCACCAGCGGCAACGGCGGCACGGTGATTATTTGGGCTGATGACGCGACCCAATTTTATGGCACTGTCTCGGCCAGAGGTGGCAGTGAGAGCGGGAATGGTGGATTTGTGGAGGTGTCCAGTCCTAGAACCTTGGTGTTTGATGGGCAGGTCAACACAACCGCACCAAATGGAATTACTGGTTTGCTTTTGATTGACCCAGTAAACATTAGGATTGTACCTGATGGCACAGTAGTACCTGATGGCGAGGTTACTACCAATCTGAACTTAAGTTTCGATGATCCTCCAGCTGAGGCTGTTATTTTTGCGTCTACTATTAATAGTGCTACTACCAATGTAAGTCTTCAAGCTACCAATAATATTAGTTTGAATGCCCCTCTTATTTTGGCTAATCCAGCCATAGGAGTAACGTTAGAAGCTCTCGGAAACATCGAAGTCAATGCTGATATTGGCACTGATCGAGGCAACATTAGTCTGATTGGTAGCAATATAGCTCTAAACGGTGCCAATATAGGATTTGAAGCTGAAGGGGGAAGAACACCAGGAAATATTACGTTACGAGCAATCGGACAACGATTAGAGGGTGAAGGAAATATTCAATTAAATAATTTTTCTGTTGCTGCGAATACTGATAACCCTGGAAATGCGCCAAATGTTATTGTAGAAGCCAATGGTAATATCCTACTAGATAGCAGCCGACTCACAGCTAGCAACAACAGTAGTGGTGATGGTGGGAGAGTAATTATCAGCAATCCAGAAGGTCTTATTCGGGTAGGGAATGCTTCAACTATTAGCAGTTCTTCTGGTAGCTCTGTAGGTAGTGGTGCTCAAAGTGGAGCCATTGAAATTAATACGAACAGGCTTGATGTTCAGAGTGGTGGCAAAATCCAAACGATTACGTTTGGAATTGCTCCTGGTGGCTCCATAAATATTGATGCCAACGAAATTACTGTTGTAGGTGAAATATCGGCTAGCACTCTTGATGCTTTGGCTAGTGGAGGAGGCGGATCAATAGATCTCACCGCAAATTTGCTCACAGTTGATGGAGGTTTTGTTGGGGCTCAAAGTAATCAAAATTCACCAGGAGATGCCGGGACAGTTATAGTTAATGTCAATCAGTTAGCGATCAGGAATAGTGGGCGAATCTCTACTGAGGCTCAGGGGTCAGGCTCTGCCGGCAACCTAGCAATAAATGCCTTAGGGGAAGTTGATATTAACACGGACGGTCGGCTTACTGTCAGCAGTCAAAGCCAACGGGCGGGGAATCTAACTATCCGTGCTGATTCTGCCACATTAAATAATGGCAGAATTGAAGCTAGAACTAACGCCTTAGATAGTGAAAGTGGGAATATTGACATTCATCTTTCTGGTACTCTGTTGAGGCTTGAAAATGGCAGTCAAATTACAGCGGCGGCGGCAGAAGGCTCTAGCGGAGGTAACGTTACCATTAAACTTCCCAATGGTTTTCTTTTGGTACAACCCAATAGCAATAGTGATATTCTAGCCAATGCGAATCGTGGCCCTGGCGGAAATATAACAGTTACCGCTGAAGCTATTTTTGGTATAGAAGAGCGTAATCCAACAACAGATTTTAGTGATTTTAACGCTAGTTCTGAAACTGACATTCAGGGGGAAATCACGTTACTGACCCTAGGCATCGATCCCAGTCGGGGCTTAGCCGAGCTACCGATTAACGTTGTAGACGTTTCGGGTCTGGTGGCAACGGGCTGCGTGGGCGACAACCGGGCTGGGGTTGACGAGCAGGGGGAATTTAGCATGGTTGGGCGAGGGGGCATTACCCAGGGGCCAACGGAGTTAGTTACTCCTCAAGCCGGGGTGGTGAATCCAGCCACCTTAGATGAAGACAGTTTGGGTGAGGAGCCAGTCCGTCCGTCCCCTGCTGTAGATACCTCATCTGTGCAACGCTTTCAGGAGGCCCAGGGTTTAGCGCGAAATTCCGAGGGACAGGTGGAGATTGTGGCCCAGAGTACAACCCATTCTGCTAACTCAGCCTCGACCGCAACGTTGAATTGCAATGCGCTCTAGGTCTATGTTGTGGGCATTTACCGATCGCTACCCCTAGTCTTTGCAACCCTGAGTGCTGGCCTCATGGCTCACCTGGCCCCTGGGTTAGCCCAAACGCCACCCCAGGGCCAGCCCCCGCCGTTGCCGCTGCCCCGCGAACCGCTGCCGCTGGAGCCTCTACCGCCGCCAGAAGACCTGGAACCCCTGCCCCAGCCGGAGGATCTGTTAGACATTCCTCCGCTTGAAGGGCCACTACAACCTGAACTTGGCCCAGACGATGAAACCCTGAGGATTTTTGTAGAGCGGTTTGACGTGGCTGGCAGCACGGTTTTTGAGCCGGAGGTGTTGGCGGAGGTAGCCAAGCGGTGTTTTGAAGAACCCCTGGCTACCCTAGGAGAGGAAGAACGGCAGTGCGTCAGGAACCTGATCGCCGAGGGGCCAGATGGCACGGATGTATTAGTTAACCGCGAACTTACCTTTAGGGAGCTTTTACAGGCCCGTTCGGCCATTACCGACTTTTATATTGAGCAAGGCTACATCACCTCTGGCGCTATTTTGCCGCCTCAGGAACCGGAGAATGGGGTAGTGCAACTGCAGGTGATTGAGGGAGGTGTGGAGAAGATTGAGGTGCTGGGCACCCATCGGCTCAACCCTGGCTATGTCAGCAGTCGCCTGGCGCTGGCTACGCCTACGCCCCTCAATCAGCAGCGATTGTTAGAAGGGCTACAACTACTCCAGCTTGACCCACTCATTCAACGGATTGGGGCGGAATTGCAGGCGGGCACCCGACCCAGCACCAACATTTTGCAGGTCACCGTTACCGAAGCCGATCCGGTTAGCGTTGACTTAATTGCTAATAATGACAGTTCCCCTAGCATTGGCTCCGTTCAGCGGGGAGCCCGGCTCAATCACCTCAACCTGCTTGGTCTGGGGGATGGCTTGCAGATCGAGTACGGCAATACCGATGGCAGCAATAAACTTGACCTGAACTACACCATCCCCCTGAGCCCCCGCAACAGCACGCTGCAACTGGCCTACGGCAATACCAATAGCTGGGTGATCGAACCCCCCTTCAACATTCTGGACATTACCTCCAACTCCCGCTACTACGAACTCACCTATCGCCAGCCGCTATACCAACGACCCACTGAAGAGTTCGCCCTAGCCCTCACCTTCTCCCGCCAGGAAAGCCAGACCGAAATTGGTTTTGATAACATTGGCCCCTTCCCCATTTCTCCAGGGGCGGATGAGCAGGGGCGCACCCAAATTTCTGCCCTGCGGTTTACCCAAGAGTGGGTGCAGCGAGATGGTCGGCGGGTGCTGGCCGCCCGGTCTCAGTTCAGCTTGGGGGTAGACTGGTTCGGCACCACACGCAACCCGGTGGGGCCAGACGGGCAGTTTTTAGCCTGGCGTGGCCAGGGGCAGTGGGTGCAACTGATCGATACCGATGCCATTTTGCTGGTGCGCGGTGATGTACAGCTGACGCCCAATGCCCTGGTACCGCTGGAACAGTTTGGCCTGGGCGGACAGGATACGGTACGGGGCTATCGGCAGGATGCCCTCCTGACGGACAACGGTTTGCTGGCTTCTGCCGAAGTTCGCTGGCCAATTTTGCGAGTATCAGAGTGGGATGGACTTTTGCGTGTGGTGCCATTTATTGACCTTGGCGCAGGTTGGAACGTGGAGTCTAAAAACCCGGTTCCTAACGTGCTGGTGGGCACGGGGGTTGGTCTTCTGTGGCAGCAGGGCGACTCATTTACCGTCCGCTTAGATTGGGGCATCCCCCTCGTTCCTAACAACGTGAGGAAGCGTACATGGCAAGAATCTGGGGTGTATTTTTCCATTGTGTTCAATACCTTTTAGGGCAACTGAGGTGCCAGGCGGCGAACCCAGGAAATCTCCTAGGGCTATGCTCCGGGCATCGGTGGCGGGTAGTGGCTTGGATTGGCCGGGTTGGCCTGGGCGATCGCCTGCTATGGCCCTCTAGCTCCGCTGCTCTGGCGCAACTTCCCCAGGCGGCGACCAAACTGACAGCCCTTCCCCACCTAGCCCAAGCGACACTGCCGGCAGCCAATGAGGGCCGATCTCTAGAACGCATGGGCCAGAACTACTATGCCGAGGGAGAGTTTCAGTCGGCGCTTTCGGCTTTTCAGCAAGCGGCTCAGGATTATGCTGCCAGTGGCCAATTAATTCGTCAGGCCATTAGCCTCGGCAATGTTTCCCTGACCCATCAACAGTTAGGACAGTGGCCAGAAGCTGTCCAAGCCATAGGCACGGCGTTAAACCTGGTGAACACAGAGTTGGAACGTGCTCCATCGCGGGCAGGGCAGTCTGCCCTAGCCCAGGTGTTAGATATCCAAGGGCACCTGCAACTGGCTCAGGGCAATGCCGAACAAGCCCTTAAAACCTGGGAGCAGTCAGCCATGCTCTACCGGCACCTTAACGACCCAGAGCGGCTCGGCAACAGCCTGATCAACCAGACTTCAGCACTGCGAGCCTTGGGGCTGTATCAGCGAGCGTTGGTGATTGTGCAGCAAGCCCTGGGGAATGAAGCGCCGACCGTGCCACTGTTAGAGGAGCTTGGCCCCAATCCCCTAGAGTCACTGAATCAACGTCTACAGGTCTTACCTAAAACCCTAGTTACCGCCAATGCCCTCCGCAACCTGGGAGACACTCTGCAAATTGCCGGTAGCCTAAAGCAGGCTCAGGTGGTGCTGGCTCACAGTCTAGCCCTAGCCGAAAGCTTAGGTTTGCCCGAACGGGTGGCCCAGGCTCATCTCAGTCTGGGCAATGTGATTCAAACCCAAGCTCTGGCCGACTTAAGACCCTATAAGATGGCTCCGGCTATAGTCATTGCCTTTCTCCAAGAACCCCGCGACCTGATTGATGCCGCCCTGGCGCGTCGTTCTCTGGCGGCGGCTCAACAGTTTGAGCAGCAGATGGAACTGGCCCTACAGCACTACCAGCAAGCCGCCGTGAGTCGCCCGCCCGTTCAGTTTCAGGCGCAACTCAGTCGGTTAAAGCTGCTGCTGGTGCTTCAGCAGTGGGCAGCAGCCGATGTCCTGGCCGCTGAACTGAGTCGTTCTCTGACCGCTCTGCCCCCTGGCCCAACGGCGCTAGCCGCCCAGCTTAATCTGGCTCAAAGCCTGATGGATATGGCCCAGTCCTCACATAAAGCTGTGGCTCCGTTGAACCAACGGCGAGCGGCGGCTGACCTGCTGGCCCAAGCCCGTCAGCAGCGATCGCCCTCCAAGATCCTCAGCAAGAAGCCTACACCCTGGGGCTAATCGGCACCGTCTACGAGCAAAATTCGCAATTTGAGGCGGCTGAGGCCGTTACCGTGCAGGCGCTGCAAAAGATGCGTTCATCCACTGCTAAAATTGCCCAGGCCATTAATGATGCCGAAATTACCTATCGCTGGCAGTGGCAACTGGGGCGAGTGCAAAAGGCCCAAGGTAAGCAGACTGAGGCTATTGGGGCCTACACCAGGGCCGTAGATACGCTCACCCAACTGCGGAAAGACATTGTCACCAGCAACTTACCCTATCGGTTTTCATTTCGCGACAGTGTAGAAGAACCTGTTTATTTCCAGCTTATTGACCTGCTGCTTCAGGATGCAAATCCCAGCCAGGATCACCTGAATAGGGCTCGTAATGTTATCTCACGGTTGAATCAGGCAGAATTGACAAATTTTCTCCAAGAACCCTGCGAAACAGTTACCCCTGAAGAGGCAGATAGCGTGGTGAATGATGCCGCTCAAACCACCGCCATTTTTTACCCAATTATTTTGGGCGATCGCCTGGAAATTATCCTCAAACTTCCGCAAGACCGTAATCTTCTGCATTACCGTAGCCCCATCACCAAAACTGAGCTAGAAAACACCATTCAAACCCTAAAAAATGATCTAGAAGAGGACTACACCTTCAACCGGGTTCGCACTAATGCTCAAAAGCTTTACGATTACATCGTTAAACCAGCCGCATCAGATCTGAAAAGCCATCGTATCGACACGTTGGTGTTTGCCCTTACTGGGGCGCTGCAAGAGATCCCTATGTCAGTTCTCCACGACGGAAATCAGTATTTAATTGAGCATTATGCCATCTCTGAAATACTAGGTCTTAAGTTAGATAACCCAGTACCCATTCAACGGGAGAGTCTTAATATTCTGGCCGCAGGTTTAGCGCAGGTTTCCCCTCAGTTGCCCGATGACATTCGAGTCAATTTTGCCCCTCTGCCCAATGTCAACCGTGAGCTACAGGTTATTGAAGCCTCTGATCTGCCAACTAAAACCCTAATTGATCAACAATTTACACGGCAAAATTTCAATACTGTTATCAATGAAGAAACGTTTTCAGTCACCCATTTAGCAAGCCACGGGCAGTTTAGTTCTAATCCCCAAGATACTTTTCTATTGACGGCACCTACAGGTGACGACAACGGCAAAATTGCGGCCAATGATCTAGCCGTATTATTTAGAGTGCGCGGACGCATTCAACCCGAACCCATTGAACTACTCATTCTGAGTGCCTGCGAAACGGCTGTGGGGGATGATCTAGCCACTTTAGGTATTGCTGGAACCGCTTACCGGGCCGGGGCTCGCAGCGTAATTGCCACTCTTTGGACCCTGGATGATGCACCTACAGTCAGGTTCGCAGAGGAACTCTACAAAAACCTGGGTCAGGATAGCATTAGTAAAGCTGAAGCCCTACGTCAAGCCCAACTGGCACTATTAAAAAACCCTCAATTTGAGCATCCTCGCTATTGGGGATCTTACATTCTCACCGGCAACTGGCTCTGATGGCGCAGATCTTCTTTAACTTGCAAAGGTTCAGAGAGACTTAGATCAATCATCTCTGGATTCAAAATATTCACCGATGCCAAAAATTCAACCCAATCTTGTTGAACTTGTGCGCGTCGAGCTTGCTCAAGGGATAGCAATCGTTGCTGACTTGTTATTAGTTCAGAAAGAGCCTCAAACCAAATGCCATTTTCAGCATAGATAAGATATTCTTGAGAGGGCGATGCATACTGAAGAGCACTGACTAGCTCTGGGCTGCGTTCAATGCGCTCTACCCAACCTCGCACGGCAGGATTCTTGGAAGGCTTTTCGGGCTCACAGACAATTGAAAAGTACCAATTATAGAGTTTATTTAGCTCTAGGGAAAACGGCAACTGAAACGTCATCAACCTGGGTGATTGCAGTAATTCAATCGCCATTAAATGAGAGGATATAAAATTTCTATTCTGGTCGAGTAGGACAAATTTTCCAACTCGAATATTGTGAGGCTCGTCTGCAACGGGATGGCTAGTTTGTGCTAAGGTATTTTCAGCCACATAGGGTATGTAAAACCAGAATATTGGCTGTTCTGAAACCGTGTAGCCCCCAACATACCCTTGGGTAGGGATTAGTGGAATAGCAATAACTTCGTTGTCGTTGGCAACTAGGCTATCGCTAAGTTCTGACTCAGGGTTAGATAATCCATCACTATTGTCAGGGGTAGGGCTCTGGTTAAAATCTGCTTCAAGCACCGGTATCAACGCTACAACAGACCGAGCTCCGGCTTCAGTTTCCCGTTCTGCTACCACGCAAAGTGGGCCTCGTCCGGCCCCGCCTGAGCCTCTCCCGGTCGGCACTGCTTTCGATGAGAGGCCCCTAGCCTGTCTCCACAGCAATTGAAGACGTGATGTGGCTAAAGTATTGGTGTTGAAAAAAAGTACCAAGCAACCCACCATTGCAAGCAACAGTACAAAAGAAACGACTCGCTTTCGCCACCAAGACCTAGGCTGATGCATTATTTTTTCTTGCGCATTTTGTAAAGTCTCAAACGGCCAGAATCCACTAACCAATTACTTAAAGGTGCAGCTCCTAGAACCAGAGCAACCGGAATAAAGGGGAGCCAACCGTAAAATGTCTGGAAGACAACGTAACAGATAGCGTAACCAGCCCCTAGTGCAATTACCAAAGCGCCAATACGAGTAGGCGTCAATGGCAGCCTCCAAATAATAACGCCTCCTACCGAAGACCAAAGTAAAATCCACAACCATTCTCCCCAAAAGGGTAAAACCCATATCAGCAGGGATTCTCCTAGCGCGGCGTCAATTAGCTGACTGGTCATTTGTGCCTGGAGCATGACCCCGGCCATCTGACTGCCCATGGGTAGATTATAGGGTGTGTTCCAGTATTCTCTGTAGCCATCGGTTCGGGTGACACCGATTAAAACAATGGTGTTCTTTTAAATCTCGGTCTTCTAGCTCACCGTCTAAAACCTGTTGAACTGTAAACATTTCAGTTGACTGCCAAGTATCGTCATCAATCCGATACTTCATAGCACCTGACATCCCCCGATCATGCCAGTATCCCCCTGGTAGCCACCCGTAAAGGGATGGAGGCTGTTTAAGATTTTTCCATTAGGAAACTTAATCTTACAAATTTGGTCTCCTTGGTTATCCAGGGCAATGGGCTGCACATTTTGCGCTTCCAGATAGCTGTTAGCCAACATTAAGCTAAAGGACTGATCAGTGTCACAGTCTTTTCTGCCTCTGATTTCATCAGTAAAGCCACCCAAAAGTTGACGGCGAACAACAGTATCTCGATCCATTGAAACATCTGAGAAACCGATTCGATTCGCTGAGATATCTGGGGGTGGTAGAACCGCCTGAGCAATAATGTGATCGGGTTGATTTTGCCCGCCCCCCTCAACCTCTGGCAGCTTACAAACACCAAAAATATTGTCTTGTTTGAAAAGAGATTGTAGCTCTTTCTCTTCAGGTATAGCAGGATTTAATTTATTCTCGCGATATATGTCTAAGCCAATGACAGCAGGCTGAAGGGAGTTAATTTCTTCTAAAAGATTGGCGAGGGTCTTATTTGAGAAAGAGCCAATTACCGTTTCGCCCTTTTCTTGTTGTGATCGAACATCTTCGTTAGTGGCCTGAATAACTACTATCCGCCCATCTCTTTCCCTAGACCAGGAGGTTTGCAAGTAATCAAGAAAATCTATTTCTAGTCCCTGCAATCCACCAAAAAGACGAACTAAAATAATGGCCAAAGCCGATATAAAACTGCTGGCGATAATCCAGCGGGGCTCGTAATAGGGAAGGGGCCTAATATCCGGATTTTCTAACCAGACTGGCAATGATGGATCGGAAATTTGCTTTTGGGCGGCATCAAAGGCAAATTTAATGCTATTGCCAGCCCCTAGGGCTTGATAAAAATACTTGGAAAAAATAACCGCATCTTCATCCGGAATCTCATCTCTCATGCTGATTACAAAACGAACGTGCTGATTAATTTTTCTTGCTGTTTCTTCAGTGTGGCAACCATTCAAAACTACACACTCAACTGGAGAATCTAAATCTTGAAGAACTTCCGACTTTGCCGGAGGAACAAGCCTATGGACTATTTTGGTTATATTAGTTTCTGGCTCCTCTTCACTTTCCGGCTCTACAAAAACTTCATCTTCGAATATCAGCCCTCCCTCACTCTTGATTGAAGTTGATGGCTTTCTGCGGCTTTTAGATTTCGTAGAGGATGCTCTTGAGTGGCCACTTTTTTCACTAGGGCTGTAGATAGACTCTGACTGAGAAGATCGCTCACCATGACCAGAAAAATGAACGATTCTAGGTTTATATTCCAGCAGTTCCGAAGTAAAGTCTTCTACGCGCACAGCACCCAGCTGGTTGATCTCAATACGATCAGGGTGTTTTGCGCTTCTTAGGGTTTTCTTCACCTCTCGTATTTCTTTATTAATGCGCAGATGGGTTTGTGTCTTAGGATTGGCTTCCAAGAACAAAACTTTAATGAAAGGAGCAAGACTACCCATAATGCTCACCTGGAGATATATACAACAAATTGACAGCGGAAAATCACCGTCTAATGGCTAATCTAATTTTTTCAGGGTCGCACAAAAGTAAGCGTAACCTGGCTAGAAATCCACTGGGGAAAATGTCTTTCAAGCCCTTCGCCATCCTCCCTTGGCTCGTCCAACTGCCCCATTAATTGCTCAATTATTCTTCCGCCGCCAAGCCGCCAAGACTTTCGAGTTTGAGGCTCACTTAGGTTCCCCTGGGTGAGTCGGTTGGGGTTGAAATCTACCGTGCAGGCCATTACCTTATAAATATCTTTGCAGTAGGTTTCTCCCTTGTCCCAAAGTTCTTCAGGAATAACACCATAGATAGGCTCACCATCGTTTAGCCAGAATTCCTGACCGGGTGCCAATTTTACTGTGCCTTCTTCAAGGAGAGAGTCTACTGAGAAACTTTCTGTCAAATCTAGCAGGGTCAGGAAAAGAGTTTCGCAGCTCTGATTGATTAGCTTGACTCGAAACATGGGTTCTGCCCACTCATTCTCAACCGAATTAAAGTGATAATCGAGAACATAGGGTTCTTTAAGCCTGGGGGCGGTTTCCTTTTGTTCTGTACCTGAAAAAACTTCTATCTGAATATCGCCTGGGTGAATGGTTTCGTTACCTTTGCCATCGAACTCCACAATCTCAGTCCAGTGATTAATATGTTCTACTAGCTCTAGAAATGCCTTAGCATAACGAAGGCCGGTTTGATTGTCCGCCGCCAGGTATTCCATGACCATGTCGGCCAATAGTTTTTGTTTGGCAAAATAAGTCGTTCTTGCTAGAACGACTTCCTCAGACGTTGTTCCCTGAGCTTTAGCTATGGCGTCTATGGCGGCTAAATCTGTGGATATGCGATCGCGATCTGCCGCCGCCACCATCTGAAACCTGACGAAGTCAGTCATTTGGCCGAGGCTATCGTACAGTATCCACTCGTAGTGTTGCCCCGCTTGCAGGGGCTCACCACCGTAAACAAGGCTACGCTCATCAGCTAATACAGACTGTATCCAGAGCGGTTCATCAGTATCTACGGCCCTGATTTCAACTTTAGTGAGTGCTCCTTCCCAAATTAATAACGGTTGGGCTCGCCAAACAATATTCAGTCCAGCCAGCTCGTTAGGAGTGATGGCATAGACGGCACTGTCTCTAGACCCTCGCTCGGTTTTGGGTACAGGAGGGGGTGGAATCCTCAACGCAATACTAGTAGTTTCAGGACTTGTATCGGGTTGGATAAGCGCCGCATAGGCTGGATTAGTGACGGCTAGAATGGTGATTGCAGAACCAACAACTACTGGCCAATATTGCTGTTTCATAGCATTTTCCCTGGTGGTAGATACGAACTTAACGTCTTTAACAAGAGTTAGTTGCCTACAGATGATAATTATGCAGAATTAAGTAAGGTGTACTTCTGATTGACTGACAAAACGTTAACGCCTGCACGCAGCCTTGGTGCAGGGGCAGAAATTTCTCTAAAGCTGAATCAGTAGCGTCAGCGGCAATGCCGCAAGGCGGTTCGATGCTTACGCTAAGGCATCGAGGTCACGCCCCTGGCTGGCTCTTCACCCGGGGGGGGCTGGAAAATCCACATCTTCGTAGAGGTCGGCGATCGCCCCTTCCCAGCCCACGCTCGTCAACGATACCCGTTCGCCGTCGCTAAAGGGGTGTAGCACCCACAGCCCCTCGGCATTGCGACGAAACACCTCCACCTGTTGCCGGGTTTGGGAAATCAACACGTATTCTTGCAGGCTGTCGAGGTGGCGGTAGTCAGTGAATTTGTCTCCCCGGTCAAAGGCTTCGGTGCTATCTGAAAGCACCTCCACAACCAGGCAGGGGTGCTGCTTAACGGTGCTAGAGGCCAGGTCGCGATCATCGCAGGTGACCACCACATCGGGGTAGTAGAAGCAGTTCAGCGCCTCAATGTGGGCTTTCATGTCCAGGGCATAGGCCCGACAGCCTCGGTGACGTAAATGTCCCCGAAGTAACGCCCAAAAATTGAGCGCAATGGTGACATGGGCATCGGTACCCCCGGCCATGGCGTAGACTTCTCCATCGCGATACTCGCGTTTGATGGGGCTGGCCACCTCTGCGGCCAGATAGTCTTCTGGGGAGATGTAGTTGAAAGCTGAAACGGCCACCATAGGAGACACTCTCTAACGCCGGGAGATAGTTCAATGCTACATCGAGCAAGCCTCTGACCCATGGCCAGATGACGGGTTTGTAGGCCCATTCCAAAGACTGCGCTTTTCGGCGTTATGTCAGTCAACCAACGGGTACTTAGGGTTAGTTTTCAAACTATTCACCACGGGCAAAGCATAAACCCAGAAGGTTAATGAGGGGAGTAGCCAGGGTATCAGCAGAGCAGCAGAAACGTAGAGTTGTAGGCTGGCTATACCGTAGGCTGTCGTCGCGCCCAGGACCCAGAGATAACCGGCTCGGCGCGTAATGGGTTGACGTCGCAGAACTAGAACCGTGGTCTGCCCGGCAATGGCTGCGACCCCAATCATCCAGAGGTCAGGGAGCGGCACAATCAGGTGTTGTGTGAGGAGGTGATGAACCATATAGGCGTGAGCCTCTCCCCCCGTAAAGATGGTTAGGGAAGTGTTGCCATCCGCCTGCCAAAACCGCCAGTGGCGCACCGCGGCGGGGAGGTCAAAGTTGTCCTGTCCTGGTACGATGCCGGCTTCGCCATAGCCGCCTGGAGCCAGGATGACGATTTGATTGTTAAGGCTCAGGGGGGTGGCGGTGGTTTTCTCCAGCAGTTGCCAGGCCGGTAGGGTTTGATAAACCTGATCCGGCGGTAGCGAATAGTCGATGACCGGTTGCAGCCACATTTGCCTCAGCCAGTAGGCCAAAACGGTAATGGGGTGATAGCGAGATCGGGGCGAAATCTGCTCTGTATGGGAGGTTTGGTCAGACTCTAGATAGGTAATGGCCTGCGTAATCAGCGGCGACTGACTCCTCAGGGTTGGGCGGGGAGCCTCAGCGGCGGAGTCTACCTCCAGTTCAGCGGCTAGCGCTAACAGGTAGGAAAACGGTAGCGGCGTTTGGGTGGGCTCTGCCCAGGGATCGACCAGAGAAAAATAGGGTGAGTGCGCGGCAATATCTGCTGATAGGCTCCAGTTTGGCGGAGGAGATGGAAAGTTGATTTCCGGCAAACTGGATGACCATTCTGGTTGATTGCCGCGAATAGACGCCAAAACCAGCCAGGTGCCCTGCTCAACACTACGCTGAATAGAGGTTGCGATCGCCTGATCATCCGCCGGATCTTGGGCCGGGCGATCCAGCACATAGTCAATTCCAACCACCCGTGCCTGTCGCTGGCGAAGCTGATCGACCAGCGCCGCCAGATAGGTACGATCCATCGGGTTAGGCACTGAAATGCCAGCCTTGAGTATAGATTCTTCGTCAATTTGTACGATTGTGACCGGAAATGGCGGTTCTGTCGCCGCCACTTGTCCGCTCAGTCGTCGATAGAGCGCCTGACTCCACATCCGCTGCTCTAGTAAAACGCCCTGCACGGGCAGTAGCAAGCTGAGTCCCACTAGGCCAGCTAGCCCTAACGTCTGCTGTCGAGTGGGGCGTAACTGCCTTAGCCACTCTCGCCAGCCAAACTTACGGAAGCGAAACAGCGGCTGCCCCGGACGGCAAAACAGCGATGGAATTAACGCAGAGGAGGGAAAGGTCAGGTTTTTCTCCAGTCTCAGGGTTTGGCTGGCGGCAATTAGCGCCTCGTGGACATCCTGATACTGGCCCAGGCGGCGCAGAAACTGTACCAGAAACTCCTGGGCTACCCGATTGTGAATCGGTTCTCGCATCACCGCGACCTGGTTAAAGCCCAGGTCAATTAGGGTTCTGGCGATGGTCAAACCGCTACAGGAGTTGAATAGGGCAAATTGAAGACCGTGCTGTTGGGCGATGCTCAAACTGGGGGCCAGTTCGTTGAGGGTAAGGGTGAGGTTTGGCGCCACGGCTAACTCTCCTCCTTTGGGGGTGGCTTCGTTGCTGTGGCCAGCAAACAGCAGCACATCCCAGCCCTGAGGGTCGATGATGGCCTGGGTAATCTGGGTTAGCAGGGCGGTCGAGTCTTGGCCGGGTTGCCAGCCGAGAAAGTGAATATCGGCGATCGCCGCCAGCCCCTTAATCGCCTCGCGATCGGCCTTGAAATCCAAGCCGGTGTCATCGCCTAAAACCACCAGTACCCGGTTGCGACCTAAGCGAGTCTGCTTGAGGGGGTTGGCCCGAATCTGATCGGGGCTGCGGGCTATGCGAATGGTGGTCACGGTGCCCAATTCTTGACCGATTTCCCAGGCTTCCCAGGGTAGACGCTCTAGCTCGATCGGGTGGCAGGTGAGAAATAGGGTGAGGCTAGGCTTTGATTCTGCCTGAGTGGCCGCCTGCACAGAGCATTCTCTAGCCAGGTGAGCGATTTGGCGGCGCAGGTCGTCTAGGCTAGGGTTACGCAACCAGTTATGAAATTCAGTCAGCAGGGCGGCCTCAGCCTGAACCAGTTGGGCACGGCGATCTTCCACATCGGATAAATTTCCTACCCCCACGACCCGTCCGCGAAAGGAGCGGTAGAAGGTCAGGTAAGCCTGTTGCCACTGTTGGTACGCCTCCAGCACCACCGGCGGCTGGGGCAGGGAAACCGGCGGCAACTGTTGCCCCTCCCCCCAACTTAAGCGAAATTCGCAGTGGTAGGGCTGTTGTCGAACCTCCAGGCGTAGGGGCATTACCAATCACCCCGGTGCAAGGTTATGGCTGGCCATGTTAGCGTTTCCCCAGCGTCGGCGATGAGGGTAATGTGAAATTCCTCTCCCCAGGTACCCACGACCTGAGCATAGACCGAGTTGCAGTCGGTAGCGGCAGCTAGCTGTTGCTCTACCAGGGGTGCTGATGAGTCGCTGATTGATAGCGTAACCGCCAGCTGGTGCGGGTCATTAGACAGGCGGTTTAACACCAGCAGCAGCGCCCATTCGGCGGGCCGGCCCTGGTCATCGGGCACCAGCCAGGTGATGGCGTAAAGGGCTAGCGGTGCGTTGGCCAGGGTCACTGCTTTGTAGGCACAGCGGGCATCGGCAGGGAGAACCGTACCCTGCCGGGCCAGTTGGCGGCGAAGCAGTTCTAGGGTTTCCGCCATGGAATCTACGGCGGAATTTACCGCAGGGGAGTTAGTCGGAGAGGGAGCATTGAGAGATCGCATCTCGGCCAGCGGTGGTAGCAGCAGCCAACCCAGGGCTTGGGCCATCTCGTCTAGCTCGTTGCGGAGCCAGGCTCCAGCGTCGAGGATGGGCCGCAAGGCAGAGGTGGAGGAAATCTCCGAGGCTGGCCTCAGAGCTAACTGGCCCGTTTGCACCTGATACAGCCAATCTAGCAGGGGCGGGTGGGTGAGTACCCGGGCTCCCTCGTCCCAGGTGAGCAGTTGCCAAAGCGGGGTTTCCACCGAGGCCGCCTGCGCCAACCGCTGGGTGAGATCCTGCTGCAGGCGGTTGGGGGTAGGGGCAGCCCTGAGCTGACTGCTTAACTCGGAAATGGCCTGGGGCTTCAGGCCGTGCAAACACAGCAGCAGGCGATGGAGATCATCCTCAAACCAATGACTGGGGACGGGGTAGGTCCAGTCTGGGGTGGGGGTGAGGGGGGTAGACCGTTGGTGAGCTAGCCATTGGTCATGGCGCAAAAAGCTGAGCACCTGGGCCTGCCCTTGCTCTTCTAAAACCCGCACCAGAATATACAGGTGAGATCGAAAATCGGCTAAGTCTACCACTGCTCTGGGTAGCTTAATGACCGCCTCCATAGGGCTACCAATGGCCATTAAACAAAGCTTAAAATCGTTAATTTTTAGGTCATAGACGGCTTCAATGACGTTGGCATACTGAGGCTTCAAGATCGAACATTGCTGCCAATCCAGGACTAAATCTGGGGTTTGCTCAGTGAACCAGCCTTGCAGGGCAAATAAGGCTAAGGCATTGAGATAGGTTTGCCACTGGCGCGGTTCTGTAATGACGCGATCGCTAATTTCAACCGCTTGTTCAACCTGGTGCTGACTCAGTGTAATGGTCTGAATGGGCAGTGTTTCAAAGTCCATATTGGGTTGATCTGAATAGGTCAAAGGCCCTTTCATCGCATGTCTCCCTTGCATTAGTGTTACATAGTTGATTCATACCTGCGGCCTTAGAATAAGCTGGCCTGAAACAGATATTTGGCGTGATCATTCAAACCTGTTGAGCGATGTGGCAGAGGCGCTGAATAAATAAGCTGTTGGCCGGTGAGTTAGCTCTGGGTTTGTCGATAATGGGAGTGAGTTGCTCGTCCTCTAAGTTTTGCAGCCGTTCGATACTAAGGTAATCATGCGTAAACTCCTCTGATTGGATTAGGTCTAGAAGCCGAACTTTCAAATGCTTAAGCAGATGACGCCGAATGCTAGCTAAAAAGTCATCTAGCTTAAGTAAACGGGTCACCTGCCACTGGGCACTCAGGCCAACGGCAATGGCAATGTCTGCCATCGTTTTTTGGTCGCAACAATATAACTTCAGGGCCAGGCTATACTGGCAAGCTTTTCAGGAGATTGCCGGTGTAAATAGCTACGGCGGTGGTCAATCGCGTCTTGAATGGCCTGGTCTAAACAATCCTTAATGAGATCATAAAGGTGTTGTTGGTCGCCTGGGGAGAGGCCGGTTTCTGGATCATCGTTTGGCCTGATTCTTGACTCAAGGGTTGAGTTAGCTTCGGTGTCATCCATTGATACCGAGGGTAGTCTACCCTTACTGACCAGGCGATGCTGCCGCAGGTAGTCAGCCATTTCAATCAGTTTGGCTAGGATTGCTGATGGGGAAAGGGATAGCCCAGATAGTTGCTGAATTTCTGATAGTTGAGCATTGCTCGGAGGCTTACATTTGCCTCGACAGCCCCGGCGATCGCGCCGATAAACGGCATGGTAGCTTTTCAGTAAAACACAGAATCTCTCGATTTCGAGGGTAGGTAGACCAAGGGTTTCAGAGAGAATTATCTCTAGATTTTCGGGTTTCTTTTCATTCAGCAAAGACCAGTTGCTTTGTTGAAGAATACCGTACTCCAGTAAAAAATCATTCAAGTCTGGATGCTGCCGAGTCAGCATACTAGTCCAGGTTGAGAGGCTGCTGACCTGAGGGTTAAAGGTTTTAAGAACATCGGCGGCAAAGGGTAGGTAGGTATTATCTCCAGCGGTATTAAAAATGGATTTGGTTAGATCAACATCATTCAGCACAATTCCCAGTACTTCCTCCAGCCTAAAGCCGTGATTCTGGCCAAATTTAGTCTGAAGATCAATACACACAAACAGAATTTGGTGGGAAATATAGCAGCGCAGGCAACACTCGGCCTGCCATTGTAAGGTAGATGTGGCTGAGGCATCTTTCAGGTAGGTGATCAATAGATGCTGGATGCCTTTATCTTCCTTAGTCTCAACCTGACCAGGGCCGGGTAACTCTGGAAACTGTTGCTGAAAAAACAGACGAGCTGACGTAATCACCTGAGTGTTGTAGCCACCGGAAGATTTCAGTTGGATCAACGTCCAATACCATGATGTGCTGGCCATAGGCTTCCTTTCTTACCCACAGGTTGGTAGACAACAAGGCAGAGTGTCGTAACGTATTTGGCCGTAACGCAGTTGGGTAACTGCCTAGATATACTCCACAACCGTGTTCTGATTATGCAGGGTAAGGGGTAGTGACGTGAGTTGAGGCTACTATCCCTTACCCTGAACGGTCAATGCATTCAGAACCCGCCGCAACGTTGGTCAGCCAGTTGGTGCTGAAATTCCTTTAAAGAGGGGGAAGGGTTGTCTACCGAAAAGGCCATTTGCAAGGCGTCTGACCACAGATTTTGCTGAGCAAAATAAAAAGGCTTTTTTCTGCGGCCACACCTTCTGCCGTGGCGTTGTTTGCCCTTAAGGTTGGGGTCAACGCCGTTAGCTCTGCACGAATAGTCTGCTGCTCTGTCGCTGGCATAATCTGAAAGGAGCCGACTGCCAGGGGTCGATTGCGTTTATTCAGCAAATACCAGGCGTAGGTCTGGCCAGGCTGTAGGGCGTCGCCGTCATAGGTCATTTGCGCCACTCGCCAAGGAGATTGGGCGGCCGGTGCAGACTAAAATTCTGGGGTGACCCGCTGGCTCCAAACCACGGCTCGGCTGGCCGGTAAAACCACCGCCACTCGATCAACGCTGCTCTGAATGTTCGGTTCCAGAAACTTCTCTGCCCAGACCAACTGAGGGTTGGCATGCCAGATTTGAGTAACGGTTTCGGTAGCGTTGTCGGGTGTCATTAAACACAGCGCCCCATCGCGAGAACCGGCTGGTCGCCGTTCTACGGGTGGGTTGGGCATTGGCAGGCCCAGCCAGGCAACGTTATGGGCCGATGCGCCAAGGCCAGAGGAGACCAGGTGGGAGGTTGTAAACGGGCTATGGCTAATGCCCCTAAAGCTACTTAAAAGCAGGATCAGGGTGGTGGCACCCATGCAGGCAGAGGAAGCACGATAGTTGAAGGTCATGGCGTTTCTCCTGAGAATTGGCGTGTTGGTAGCAACGAAAGTAACGAAAGTCAGGATTTGAACCAGCCACATCCAGCCATGTGGCCTGAGGGCACGCATAACCAAAACGAGACGGGTGAGGACTGCCATGCTTCAAACCTCGTTGGAACTTGGTCTGATCTAGGCTGTTGGCCGTTCCAGATTATGCGTGGCCGATAAATGTCGGTTTCAGGTAGCCTCGCCCATCAGGGTGAAGGCGGCCCAATCCCGGGGGTTGGGGTGGGTTTGTAGCGTCGTCAACATGGCTTGCCGTAGAGCCTGGGCCTTGTCGAGGGAACCGGTTGCTCCAGGTTGGGCGGCAACCTGAAGGCTGATGGTGACCAGCAGCAGCGCACTGAGCCCAGCTATTGTCAAAACCGCAAAGATGGAGATGCCCCAGGGGCTAAACCTCGATGCCGAAGAGGGGTCGCTACGACTGATTCTTGAGGGCGGCGTTGACTGAGTCGTACCAGAACCAGACCTCATAACCCGAGCGGTAGAAGCACTGGCCAAAAACTGGGCGGGGCCGAGCCGGTGGGTTGCCAGTGTTGATAAAACGCCTGCATCAAGTTGGCGGTGGGGGCGTCGTGGACTCGCCACAGCGACATCACCACGCTGGGTACCCCAGCGGTCATCAGGGCCCTGGCCAAACCCAACACCCCGTCGCTGGTAATGAGATCGCTAACACCCGTGCTGCATCCACTCAAGACAACCAACTGCGCCCGCAATGGCAGACTCAAAATATCCTGACTAGTGAGATTGCTAAAGCCTGTAGTGGGGTCGGCTAACACGATCAACCCGCCGTAGGTGTCGTTGACCGGGTTGGGGGCGGCGTGGGCGGCAATGTGAATCAAGTCGGCCTGGGGCATTTGCTCAACTACGGAGGCTTTATGGGCTTGCTGCCTCAATAGTGGTGTGGTCTTAAAAAGACGGGCAATGGCTTTGGCTTCTTGCTCGGCGGCAGGGAGGTCGCGGGTGGGGTTACCGATAACAAGCGCCTGCTGAATCGGTCGTGACGGTTGATGTTGCTGGTGAATCAGCCGTAATACCTGAATCGAGGGGGTTGTGCGTAGGGTGTGGTGTTCAATCAAGTAGCTGCCGTCTGGGGCTTGCAGGGCGGCAAAGGGCACCAGGAACAAGCTGCCCTGGGGAACAAAAATAACGTGGCTGTTGGGGTTGGTTGGCAGCAGGTCTGCAATCGGGGCAATCAGAAGTTGATAGAGCTGCTTCAGGTTCTCTGACGCCAGGTTCTTTGCCGCAGCGGGTGCGTGGATAAGACCGTGGGCATGATGGGAGCTATGGGCCAGACTGGTCTGGGTGGCATCGACCAGAGCGCCCAGCGACCTGTCTAGGGTGGTCAAATCCACCTGTCGAAACGTGAGCTGTCCTGCGGGAGAAACGACCCAAAGGTAGAGCCGGTCAGCGGAGTTACGGGTGCCTTGGGGCCGGGGTTTGACCAGGGCGTACTCAACCAGGGTCGCCTGTTGAGTGCGGGCAACCTGCTGAATATCCGCCAGGGTAATGGGGGCCGCAGCCGTGGCCAAGGTCGTGGGCTGAGTCTGACTTCCCCGCTGGGCCAACCGGTCAACCAGGGCGCGGGCGCGGCTCTGCTCTGCAATTTCCAGGGCTTCACCGGGTTTGCCCTGGGCCACTAAAACGTTTTGCAGGGTGTGATACGGGTCAATTAGTGTCTCAAACAGAGCCAGTTTTTCAGTATCTGGCAGGGTCGGGCGCAGCGACTCAAAGATATCTATCGCCTGCCGCAGGGCCAGTTCAGCTTCGGCCAGTTGATTCTGGCCAAAGCGGGCATACCCCAAGTTGCTCAAGGCCAGGGCTTGCCCCCGGCGGTATCCCGTCTTCTGGCTCAGGTCTAGCGCCTGCTTGGCGTAGTGCATCGCTGTCTCATAGTGCTGCAAAGCCTCGTAGGCACTGGCCAGGTTGACGAGCGACCCCGTTTCACCCGGCTGATCGCCCAGCGCTTGAGCTAAATGCAGCGATCGCTGGGACGAGTCAATGACTTGGTCATAGTTTTGCTGCGACCCGTAGGTACTGGCCAAGTTAATCAAAGCGTAGGCTTCACTCTGGCGATCGCCCAAGCTCTGCGCCAACTGCTGGGCCTGGTGCGAATACTCAATTGCTGCGGGGTAGTGGGTTGCCAATCGGTGAAGATTGGCCAGATTAATCAGGCTATAGGTTTCGGTCTGGCGATCAGCTAAAGTCTGGGCCAGTTGCAGCGCGGCTTGGGCCTGGTCGATGGCCTTTTCATACTGCCCCATCGAGCCGTAGGCACTGGTTAGGTTAATCAGGACGTGGGTTTCGCCCTGGCGATCGCCCACATCCCTAGCGGCGTTTACAGCGTCGGTGCAGGTTGCTACCATCTTTTGGTAATTGCTCTGCTGAAGTAATTGAAAACACTTTTGAGTTAGGCGCTCCATACTGTCTTGGCTGGCCTGACTTGTTTTTGGAAGGTGCATCGCTGGCCTTTCCGCCAGGCTACTGGAAGAATTTCCGGAAACAAACAATACAGTTCCTATTAGAAAAATAATGCTAATTGCTATTAGCATCCAACGGTAGAATTGGCCTCGCTGAGCAGAAAAAATGACAACGTTTTGGCACCATCGAGTAACCATAGATGCAGTCCTCCACAGGGTAAGGAGCGCACTAGCTAAGCCGCATCCTTTGCAAGGAGTACACCGCCGATGAGCGATTAGATTTAAATTTATTCGGGAGTCCAGAATCCAGGAGTTAGGAGCTAGAACTTTCGTTCCTTCCGCTTTCTGCCCTCTGCCTTCTGCCGTTCGCCCTTTGCCTTCCGCTTTCTGCCTTCCGCCTTCAACTAATAGTCATTCGAGGTTAGCCGCAGAAATCTACAGGCAGCGGGCAAATCTATCCTCAGCAGTTTATAATCACAAGCGATAAGCACTTTCCTCACGCCTAATGCTTTGACCCATGGAGCGGATCTGCTCAACCACCCCCGATGAGGATCTGATTCGCAGCCTGCGGGCTGGGCATCAAGACGCCCTTGGCATTCTTTATGATCGCTACGGCCACCTGGTGTTCACCGTTGCTCTGCGAATTCTTAACCGACCCGATGAAGCCGAAGACTTGACGCAGGAAGTTTTTTTTAGTATTTTGGAAAAAGGAGAATTTTCAGCCTGAGCGTGCCAGTTTAAGCACCTATTTAAGTGTATTGACTCGTTCACGGGCGCTTAATAAAATCAGGAGCCGAGGCAGCCAGCAGCGCACGGTCGAACGGTGGCAACAATCTGTTTATAACGAATTTTCTCACCCCTGTCCGCTAGAGCAGGTCACCTTGCAAGAACAGCGCGAAATTGTAAAGCAGGCCGTGACTCAACTGCCAGACTCGCAACAACAGGTATTGACCATGAACTATATAGAGGGGCTCAGCCATTCTGAAATTGCCAAGCGCTTGAATATGCCCCTGGGTACGGTTAAAACTAATGCCCGCCAGGCCCTACGGCGGCTCAGGCAAACCCTAGGCGAGGCCGTTGGTTAGGAGGAGATATGAGAGAGTTAGGTTCCCTATCTGAGGAAGACCGCACGCTGGTGGAAGACTATGTCTTGGGAGAGCTTAGCCCTGAGACGGCTACCGCTGTCGAGCGACGGCTGCGGACGGACACTGTCCTGCGACAGGAGTTCTGTGCCCTACAAGCCAGCCTGCGATTGTTGACCCAGGCCACACCAGTGGTAGAGCCACCGCCGGGGTTGCGCGATCGCATCATGGCGACCCATACCTTGCGGAACAAAATCCTAACGCCCGCAACGCCAGGCTCGACTCAGCCAGTCGCGCCCCCCTCACGGCCTCTGCGTGGGCCAAGGATTCCCTGGGGCGAGCTCATCGCTGGTGGAGCGGCCTTGCTGGCGCTGCTGCTGGGGTTAGAAGTGCTGGTTGCCGCCGATATTGTAAAAAAGGTTGCTGTGGAACCGGAACCTTCGTACAGCCTGGGGGCTGGGTCTGGGCT
>JAAUUR010000308.1 GCA_012031045.1 Leptolyngbyaceae cyanobacterium SM2_5_2 | reverse complement strand
AGTAGAACTCTGGTACATCGTAGGTTTGGGGCTCGGCGGTGCGCTCCATCGCAAAGGTGTAGGTAAAGCCCTGGGTGCAGTAGGGGTCGCGCTCCAGCACTGGGGAAGAGGGATTGAGGGGCGAGCGTGGATCCAACCCTAGCTCGTAGGGTACATCGGCCAGGATAATCATCTCGCCAGTTTCGGTGGCTTCTACCACAAACCAATCGACCCGCGCTGGTGCATCGGCTGCCGCCCCGGCCAGGACAATGCCAGCCGGGACAAACTGAATGATTTCCTTCGACAGCCGGGCTGAATCTGCGTAGGTGTAGGCGTCCTCTATGATTTCGGATAGGAAATCGGTATTGAGCGGCTCGGTGCCCGGTGCCGGACTGTGGCGGATGGCCATCACACCGTCTATGTGGGTGCGATCGCCATTTAGCTCCACCTCTTTCACCACGGTATTGGGGAACCACTTCAGTTCACCCCCCCCTTGCGCTCGGCTTCGGCCAGCATCTCCATCAAAATGGCGTTAGCATCAGCGGGCATGAAGCAGGAGGCGCTCACCCAGCATTGGCCAGGGTTGAGTTCTCCGTACTTGCGCTCGACGCGATCGCGCAGTTCCTTATATCCCCGCGAGTAGAAAAGCTGGTTACGCTGCTCCTTCGACTCATCCAGCGCCGTAGTGCCCTGGGAGGAAATTTGCCCCCCCACCCAGTCGGTTAGCTCGGTCATGCAGACGGTGTGGCCCATTAGCAGGCTCTCATAGGCTGCTGCTGTCCCCGCCAGACCACCCCCTACAATCAACAACTCACACTCCACCACCTGATCCGGCGTCGGCAGCGATTGAGCCAATTGGGGGGATATTGACTCCTGCGCCTGGGCATTACCCAAAGGAAAGGGCACTGAACCAAACACCAGCGTAGAGGTCAGTAGAGGAGTTGTTACAGTGTGAAAGAAGCGTTTCATGGCAAACCAAAAGAGGCTGATTGATTGCATGTTTTAGCTTACGGGGAAATTGGTGAATTTTGGTCAGTGAACTGGCCTCAACCCCAGGAATTCACCCTTTCTTAAGGTTGCCTAGTCTAAGATTTACTGCCACGAGCGGCGAAAAAGTTCCCTTTTTCTTGAATTGCTAACGTTCTACCAACCAGCTGTACCAGTGCTCTAGCCCCTCACCGGTGGTGGCTGAGACTAGAAAGATTTCCACATCTGGATTAACTTGGCGGGCGTAGGTGAGGCAACGTTCTACATCAAAGTTGACATAGGGCAGCAGATCAATTTTGTTGAGCAGTATAAGACTGCTGGCCCGAAACATATGGGGATACTTGAGCGGTTTATCATCCCCTTCGGTGACCGAGAGAATGGCGACTTTAGCCTTTTCCCCCAGGTCAAACAGGGCGGGGCAAACCAGATTACCGACGTTTTCGATCATCAATACCGATTGCCGGGGAGGTTGGAGGGTTTGCACACCCTGTCGCACCATTTCGGCTTCCAGGTGGCAGCCGGTACCGGTATTGACCTGCACCACAGGGCAGCCCGTAGCCCGAATACGCTCGGCATCGTGCATTGTGGCCTGGTCGCCTTCGATAACCGAGAAGGTGAGGCGATCGCGTAAATCACTGATGGTTCGTGTTAAGAGAGTTGTCTTGCCTGCTCCAGGGGAACTGACTAAATTCAGCGCCAGCACCTCTCGTCCCTCAAACCAGCCCCGATTTTGGGCCGCAATCAGGTCATTTTTAGCCAGTACGTTGATTTCCAGGGCCGTGCTATGGGTGGTGTGACTGTGGGTATGACCATTCCCGTGGCTATGGGTAACCGTCTGCCCGTTGGCAAGCGAGTGAGTATGCACGGGCGCAGGATTGGAGCTGTCTAGAACCTCCGTTTTTCCGGTTGCCAGGTTAGTGAGCGTTGTTTCCGCGTTATCGGAACAGCCACAGGTTATGCACATAGCGCTGTCTCCATAGATTTAAGGATGAAATCCTGACCAGCAATAATATCAATGGCCAGACTGTCGCAGCGGTCACAAACGCCGTAGGGCATGTCCAGAGCCATTTCGTAGCCACAGTTGCGACAGCGGCCTCGCCCCGGCACCGTTAAAATATAGAGCGTCGCCTCTGCCAGCAGGGTGCCTGGCTTGCAGGCTTCAAAACAAAATCGAATGGAGTCTGGCATAACGGCGGTGAGTTCTCCGATTTCTAACACCACCCGCTGCACCGGGGCACCATGGGCGGCCTCGGTAACGGTTTCGATGATGGCCTGGGTGAGGCTGAGTTCGTGCATGTTGGGAGGGGGAGGCAGGGAGGAAGGGGAGTAGGAGGGAGAAAATTTTCAGTTTTCGTTCTTCGTTCAGCAAATGCGGGGGAGTTGGTCGCCAACCAGGCGGTCGAGGATGCGATCGCTGCCAAAGGCCGTCTTTAGCAGCACTAGGCCCACCGGTTCAGCCAGCACTTTGCCGATGATTTGGCTATCGTGGCCAGCGGGGTGCGATTGCATGGCCGCCAGCACGGCCTCAGCGTCAGCGGAGGGGGCCACCACCACCACCCTGCCTTCGTTAGCCAGGTAGAGGGGGTCGAGTCCTAACATCTCACAGAGTCCTTGAACCGCAGGCCGCACTGGAATGCCAGCTTCCTCTAGCCGAAAGCCAACCTGGGCCGCGAGGGCAAATTCATTCACCACGGTGGCTAATCCACCGCGAGTGGCATCGCGCATGGCCCGCACCTGGGGACAGGCGGCGAGAATGGCTTCAACCAGTCCGTTGAGGGGCTGGCAATCGCTTTCGATGCAGCTTTCTAGGGCCAAATCAGCCCGCGCCACGGTGATGGCCGCCCCGTGGTCACCGATAGGCCCATTCACCAGCACCACATCCCCCGGCTGAATATGCTGTGGCGAGAGAGAAATGCCCTCTGGCACCAGCCCTACGCCAGCTGTGTTGATAAAGAGCTTGTCGGCGCTGCCTCTGGGTACTACTTTGGTATCTCCCGCAACCACCTGCACACCAGCCCTAGCGGCGGCCTGGGCCATGCTGTCTACCACCCGGCGCAGGGTGTCTAGCGGCAAGCCTTCTTCGAGAATAACGCCGCAGGTGAGGTATAGCGGCGTGGCTCCGCTCATGGCCAGGTCGTTGACGGTGCCGTTGATGGCTAAAGCTCCAATGTCGCCCCCTGGAAAAAAGAGGGGATCGACCACGTAGGAATCCGTCGTCAGGGCAAGGCGATTACCTAAGCTGGGCATGTTTGGCAAACTCACCAGCGCCTGGTCATTAAGCAACGCCAGAGCAGGATTCTCAAACCGGCTGACAAACACATCGGCAATCAAATCTGCCATAGCTTTGCCGCCACTGCCGTGGGCCAGGGTTATGCAGGTCTCCTGCACAGGCCAGTGAGAACGGCTCCCAGAGTGAACTTCCGGCAGATGACGATTAGACTCCACAGTGGTAAAACCCATAGCATTAGCCATAAACGCTTAAGCCTAGGATGACAAGCTTCTCATTGCCCCGCTTGATTTAGTGGAGCTTTTTTAAGGTTTGGGCTAAAGAAGGAACGGAAAAATGAACCATTAAAACGACAATAGTGAAGACCTGTTACCTCTCTTCGCTAGCTCTCTGCCTGCTGCTCCCCTGCCATGAACCTCCCTACCTGGATCACGCTCTCCCGCCTAATCGGTGTTCCGCTACTGCTGGCACTGCTTACCCATCCCACGCCTAATCAGCGCTGGCTGGCAGTGGGCATTTTTGTGCTGGCCGCCGGTACCGACTGGTTAGATGGCTACCTGGCTCGACGGCTTAACCAGGTGACGGAACTGGGTAAATTTCTCGATCCACTGGTGGATAAGCTGCTGGTGCTGGCCCCACTGTTGATGCTAGTGGAACTCAACCAGGTGCCAGCTTGGGGCGTGTTTTTGATTGTGGCGAGGGAGATTACCATTGCCGGTTGGCGAGTCAACCCGGCTATGCAGAGGGGCGCCGTACCAGGAGCAAGTTGGTGGGGCAAGGTTAAGACCGTCGTGCAGATTGTGGCGATCGCCCTGCTCATCGCCCCGCTGCCGCCAGGCTGGGATAGACCCGCTCAAATCCTCTTTTGGTTAGCGGTAGCCCTCACGCTCTGGTCAGGCTGGTTGTATCTATGGCCCCAACTCCGGCCCCATCCAGAAGTCAGTTAACCATCCACCCACCCTCTCTTCCACCCACCCTCTCACCCGCCTTCCCTCCCCCCTCCCTTGCCTTCCCTACCTAGCAAAGCCCAAGCCAGGTACAATGACTTGACCTCCAAAAAATTTTCTCCATGCCCCTCGGACAAGAACCCCCACAATTGTTGAAACAACGCCTGTTCTACGAGGGCCGCAAGTTTAATTTTGAGGTCAATCGCCTACGTTTGCCGAATAGCGCCGAGGGTGACTGGGAATGCATACGGCATCCTGGCGGGGCGCTGGCTGTGCCCGTTACCGATGATGGCCAGCTGGTGCTGGTGCGGCAGTACCGCTTTGCTGTGCGGGGGCGGCTGCTAGAGTTTCCGGCCGGTACCATTGAGCCTAACGAGTCTGCCGCCGAAACAATTCGCCGCGAAATTCAGGAAGAAACGGGCTACATGGCGGCGACCTGGCTACCCTTGGGCACCTTTCCCCTGGCACCGGGCTATTCCGATGAATTTATCTATGCCTTTCTAGCGACTGACCTAGAAGCTGTTACTCCCACCGGTGGCGATGAGGATGAGGATTTAGAAGTTGTTCTGTTCACACCAGAGCAGCTCGAAAAGGCCATTTTGGCAGGGGAAGCCATTGATGCCAAATCTATCGCCAGTTTCTTTTTGGCCAAACCGTTTATTGAGAAGCTGGCCGCCTTGTAATTCCTAATTAACAAAAGCCGCCAGGCGAGTAAGTAGGCCAGGCGGCAAAACAGATTTAACGATAGAGTTGGAGCTTCTATGACAGAACAAGGCGGCTACGATCTCCACTCCAGCCGCGTCAGGCGATCGCCTTAACGCTTTTCAATGCCCTGGTTGGGGGCTCCTTCGATGGCTGTTTTGCTGCTGCCGCCCTCTGGCTGAGCTTCATCCCGACCATCGCCCTCCTCATACATGCCGGTGTGGCGCTGGGTCGGTTCAATGGGGGTGTTGTAGCCACTGTCAGCTTCGGTGGATTTGGTTTGATCTTGCTTGTTTTCCTCTGAATTAGCCATGGTTTCAATCTCCTAATTGAGCCTATGGCTGTATGGTACGTACTCCTTCCGCTGAATAAATCTCTCCCAAGGGGAGGCTACCCTCAGTCCAGGGGCGGAGATTCAGCCAGGTTGACTCCCCAACCGTGCAACCTGGTAGGGTAGGTCGGCCAGGCTGAGGTGAATGACTCCCTCTGCCCCATCAGCTTGAGCAGGGGGTGCCCCCTGAAGCTGGCGGTGCATACGCTCAATTACCTCGGCGGGAACCTGGCGGCTTCGGTTCTGATTACGCGATAGGGCCAGTTCTAAAGGCACATCAAACCAGTAAAGGGTAATTGGGCTAAAGCCTAGCTGCCGGGCCGCCGCTATGGCCGCGCACCGCTGGCGACGGCTGGTATTAGTAGCGTCGTAAATTAGGCCGTCTAGCTGGCCCTGGGCGATGGCCTCAAGCCCCCGTTGCCAGCCCACCAGCACCTGTGACCAAACCTGGCTCCAGTGTCCTTGGGTGGCTTCATTGCCATAGAGCGTGGCACGGCACTGGTCAGTAGACACCACCCGGTAACGTGGATTGACCTGAATAAACTGGTTAGCCCAGGTAGATTTGCCACTGCCAGGGATCCCAGCCAGGATGATCAAAGGCCGCACCATGACCAAACCCTAAAACAACGTCAGGATGCCAGAGTTAGATAATCATGCCATCGGGAATGACGGCATTCTTAAGCACCACCACGATGCCGCTGCGGATATAAAAGCCCAGATCTTCGCGCTCGGCTTCCTGGACATTTTCTTTATTGACAATCTGCACATTGCGGCCGATGCGAGCATTTTTGTCAATAATGGCACGGCGAATAACCGAGCCCTCGCCTACGCCCATCGGAATTTTGCCCCGCGTCAGGTGTTGGCTGCTCTCCGAAAGCGGCTCATAAAAATCAGCCCCCATCAGCAGCATTAGCGCTATCCCAACAGGATATTAATTTTAATTCGCTCCATAACAGATGCCAAGGTATTTGCTCTTTATTGATTTGAGTTGTAGAGACTTGGGGAAATAAATGCGGCTGTAACAATATTAAACGTCGCTTGGCAGACATTTTACTAGCAAGCTCCAAAGCTAATTGCTTGCGGTTAATTTGAATATAATCCAATATAACTTTGAGAAAAGTCGGACTCCAAATCGAGATTATTTCTAGATTTTCTGAGGTTAAAAGTGCCACAGCCAGTTGATGTTTAAATTTCTCGACATCGCGTAACTTATTTAATCCAGATGGAGACACTAAAAAATTGACTCATAACCCAT
>JAAUUR010000008.1 GCA_012031045.1 Leptolyngbyaceae cyanobacterium SM2_5_2 | reverse complement strand
CGGGCTGAGTTGGTGAGCTTTCGTTATCGCTTGCAAAGCTACCAGCAGGCGATAGCTGTGGATTACGGGCCTGGCTGCGATGCTGCCCTGGCCCCTCCGCTCACTGCCGTACCTGCGCCTACCCAGCCGTTACAGCTAGACCGTGCGCTGGCCCTGGCCCAAGGGCAAGCCGATCTCACAGCTGACCAGACGGCTCGTCAGGTAGCCGCCCACCAGCGAGCCGGGTTAAATTATCGCCGACCCAGCCTGGTACCAGCCCTGTCGCCAGCACGGCTCATGGGCACAGCCTACGGATCTGGGGTTTCTGCTGGAATGGTGAGCCAAGGGGTTGAGGTGTTTGCCTTTGTAGGCGGCCAGGGCGATCTCGTCACCATAGACTTAGCCGTTACCCGTGTTCTGGCCGGGCTCACCTACACCGACGACGATTCTCAGCTCTATCTGTTCAATAGCCGGGGCTTTTTGCTGGCGGCCAATGACGATTTCCAGGGGCTTCAATCTCGTTTAACTGACGTTAGCCTGCCCTATTCTGGGCTTTACTATGTAGCTGTGACCACCTACAACAAAACTCCGCTACTCAGCCCTGCCGGGCAAATTATCGCATGGCAAAACCAGGACAACAGCGCCATTGAATACACGCTAACGGTGACCGGCCTAACTCCCTCAGGGCAGTTAGCGCTACCAACCCCGCAACGCTCCGGTCAGTAGGCTCAGGCTGGGCAACTCCAAGATCAGGCAACCCCAAGATCAGGCCGCTACTAATACTGGTACTGAGCTTCTGCGCGAGTGTAATCGTGCAGGGGGACAGCGTGGTTAAGGGCCAACTTTTTGGCAAACCGCAGCAGGCTATCGTAGCTGCGCTGGCTACAAATAAACCGCCCGTTGCCAAAATACTGGGCTTGGTCATCGCGAAGTTCTACCGCAAAATCTGACACGTAAACCGAAAAAACTCTGGTGCTGGTTTCCATGGGACTTAGAGCCTCCATTAATGCAAGTCAGCCAATCGAACAACGGCCCACACCATCACTACCCTATCGGGTAACTCCATCGTATATGAAGGAAATGTAAAGTAAATTTATTTTTTCTGAATGAATTTAAACTTAACCTTTCTTTCGTTACGGCTCAAGCAGAATTTCGGCCAGGAAATCTTGCCCATGGCATTGGCTAATCCTAGGCCGCCATCAGGGGCTGAGTCCCGTGCCCAGCTACGCTTTTATCATCCCATTTCCAGGCAAACGGGCGGTTATGGCAGCTACACCTCCCCCATAATCTGAACTTAATCGCCTTCCCTTAGGGTGCTTGTAGTTGCTATCAGCCGACCCTAAGCCCATGAAAGTCGCTTTTTTCAGCTCTCAACCCTACGATCAAGACTCCTTTGAGATAACTAACCAGCACTATGGTCATGACCTGACCTTTCTAGAGTCCCGGTTAACTCCAAAAACTGCCCGGCTAGCCGAGGGCTCTGAGGCCATCTGTATCTTTATTAACGACGATGCTGGTCAGGCTGCACTACGAATTTTGGCCGACCTAGGTATTCGATTAATAGCCCTACGCTGCGCTGGTTTTAATAACGTTGATTTGGCGGTGGCTAAGGAATTAGGTATTACTTTAGTGCGGGTGCCAGCCTATTCTCCCTACTCAGTGGCTGAGCATGCCGTAGGGCTAATTATGACCTTAAATCGGAGGCTTTATCGCGCCTATAACCGGGTGCGTGATGATAATTTTTCCCTCAATGGCTTACTTGGGTTTGATATCTACGGCAAAACCGTAGGGGTAGTTGGTACGGGCAAAATTGGTCAGTGTTTCGCTCAAATTATGAATGGGTTTGGCTGCAAAATATTGGCCTACGATGTACGGCCTAATCAAGCATGTGTTGATATAGGTGTTACCTATGTAGAATTGCCTGAACTTTTTGTTCAGGCAGATATTATTTCTCTCCACTGCCCCTTACTGCCAGCCACCCATTACATGATTAATGCTGACTCCATTCAGCAAATGAAGCCGGGGGTGATGCTAATTAATACCAGCCGGGGTGCCCTGATGGATACTCGTGCTGTAATTGAAGGGATTAAATCTGGGCAAATTGGGTACCTGGGCACCGATGTCTACGAAGAGGAAGAAGATCTCTTTTTCCGAGATCTTTCAGGCACCATTATTCAGGACGATACCTTTCAATTGTTACAATCTTTTTCCAATGTGGTAATCACGGCTCACCAGGCCTTCTTTACTAAGGAAGCCTTGGGCAATATTGCCGACACTACGCTTGCCAACATTAGCGATATTGCTGCTGGTAAACCTTGTTCTAACGAAGTTAAGTAGTATGCTGTGGCTTTGGTCATTGTTAGAAAGTCAGCCTATTCTGACCCTGTTTTTAGTGATTAGCCTGGGCTATGCCATTGGTGAAATTTCTATCAAAGGGTTTAGCCTGGGGGTTGGCGCCGTGTTATTTGTGGGGCTAATCATCGGTGCCTTTGCGCCGGGAGCAGCTCCCCCTGGCATTTTGAGCACGGTGGGGCTGGTGCTGTTTTTCTATGGCATCGGGATTCAGTATGGTAAACCCTTCGTTAAAGGGTTGGTGAGCCCAGCGGGGCAGCGACAAAATTTGATGGCTGTCCTCAGTGTGATTGGCACTGGGCTGGTTACGGCTGCCGCCATCCAATGGTTCAGGGTGCCGGTCGAAATTGGGGCGGGTCTATTCACCGGAGCCTTAGTGAATACTGCCGCGCTAGAGTCGGTAGTCAACGAGGTTTGTAATGAGCTACCGGTGGTAGGCTACGGTGTGGCCTATCCCTTTGGGGTGTTTGGGCCAATTTTGTGGATTTTTCTAATCACACGCCTGCTCAACCCTAAAATTCCCCAGCCCCCTAAACGAGGGATCCAGGGTACAGAACTGCTAGTCACCAATCCAGCGGTGGCCAACCGACCCCTGGCAGACCTGATGCAGCAATTCCCGCCTGAGGTGCAGGTGGTGGCGGTACGTCAGGATGGCTATAACCACCTGCCGCGGGGTAGCTTGTGCGTGAGTGTTGGGGATGAACTGCTGGTAACAGGCCGTGGCGAACCCCTCAAGCAGGCCCGACGACTGATTGGGGAAGCGACCACCGTCAGCACCATCGTGGATGTTGATGATCTCGACGATCTCTTTGTCTATGCCTCCAAGCCGGAGGTAGTGGGGCGGCGGCTGGTAGAGCTAAATCTGGCCGAAAAGCTAAACTGCTCGGTGATTTCGATCATCCGGGGCGATTCAGAACTATCTCCCCATCCCCGATTGGTGCTGGAGGCCGGTGATCAGGTGCATCTGGCCGCTGAACCGGGCAATTTTGAGGCCATCCAGTCGTTTTTTGGCAACTCGGCCCGCAGCACCAGCGAAGTCAGCTACTTGGCCCTGGGGCTGGGCATGGTTCTAGGTGTTCTGTTTGGGCTGATTCCGTTTCCCCTACCGGGGCTGGGTAGCTTTACCTTTGGCCCTTCCGGAGGTGCCATGATTGTCTCGCTGCTCTTAGGCTGGCGGGGGCGCTGGCGGCAGCTTAACTGGGTGTTGCCCCCCGCCGCTAATCTCACCCTGCGCAACTTTGGCATAACTCTGTTTCTGGCCGTGGTGGGGCTGCGCTCTGCCGAGCAATTTTTCCCGACCGTCCGAGACACCGGCTTTACCCTGCTTGGGGTGGGCATTGCTATTACCTTATCGGTGGTGCTGGTTGCTACTGTTCTGGGCTACAGCCTCATCCGTGTACCCTTTGATGAGCTAATGGGGGTGCTGGCCGGGGTAACTGGCAACCCGGCTATTCTGGCCTTTGCGTCAAAGACTGTGCCTACCAACCAACCAGAGCTTGGATATGCCATCGTGTTCCCCAGCAGCACGATTATCAAAATCATTGTGGTGCAGGTGATTGTGGCACTGTTTAGAACTCAAGGCTGAACTCCCAACTCATCGGTTGGGGTAACCCAGGCTGAGTGAGCCCCTTACTCTTCGTCGCTCTGCACCGCTTGCACAATCCGCGATAGCTCACTCTTCTCATCCACGGCAATGCGGGTGGGTGAGCCGCTGATGATGCGCTCCAGGTTGCGGAAGGAGTCTTTAATATCGGGGCCGTGGCTGCTGATGGTGTACTCGCGAATGCCCTTGTCGTGCCAGGAGCCACGCATCTTAAAGACGTTGATAGCGCGGGACATTTCCCCCCGTACTTCCACGTATTGCAGCATCAAAATGGTGTCGGTAATGGTGGAAATGTGAGATTCGGTAATGGAGTGCAGCCCCATAAACTGCTCGGTAGTGTTGGTAAAGAAGCCCGTGATTTCCTCCTGCTTGGCAAAACCAGTGACGCCAATCACAAACTGGCGGAAGGAGTTGTTGCTCACGCCCCGATCCAACGCCGAGAGGGAATCAATCGCCATCCGTGCCGGTTTGAACTGAGAAATCTCCGTTTTAATGATTTGCAGGTTGATCCTCTAAGCCGGCAGATTCAGGGTAGGCGCAGATAATTTGTAGCAACCCTGCTGCTCCATTTCCTCGAAGTCGATGCCCCAGGAGTAGGCGTTGCGAGAAAGCTGGGCGCGCGACTCTTCGTAGGCAAACAAAATCGCTCGTTCTCCAGCCTTGCAGCCGTCCACCAGAAACTTGCTGACCAGCAGCGTTTTGCCCGTCCCTGTAGCACCGGTGGCCAGAATGATCGAGTCTTTGAAAAAGCCGCCACCGCACATTTCGTCCAGCTTTGGCACCCCCGATGACACCCGCGCATTGGAGGAACGCTGGGTAAGCCGCATAGCCCCCAGGGGAAAGATATTGATGCCGTCGTTGGTGATGGTAAAAGGATATTCCCCCTTCATGTGGGTGGTGCCGCGCAGCTTGAGGATTTCCATCGTGCGGCGCCGCCGTTCACCTTCCAGGGCGTTGCGGACAATCACCACGTTGTCAGAGACGAACTCTTCCACGCCAAAGCGAGCCACTGGGCCATACTCATCCAGGCGTTCGGTAGTCATAACGGTGGTTACTCCCATTTGCTTAAGGCGGGCCACCAGGCGAAAGATTTCTCGCCGCACTACTGACGCAGCATCATACTGCTGAAACACGGCTGTGACCGAGTCAATCGATACCCGCCGGGCCTTGTATTTGCGAATGGCGTACTGAATTCGCTCAATCAGGGCTGAAAGGTCAAAATTCCCCACCACATCCTGGCCTTCGGGGTCAGGCGAAGCATCCAGGATGAACAGCTTGCCGTCGGCCACTAGCTTTTGCAAGTCCCACCCGAAGCTGAAGGCATTTTGAATAATGTCTTCGGGAGATTCTTCAAAGGTCACAAACACCCCTGCCTCATCAAAGTAGGTGATGCCGTGGTAAATAAATTGCACAGCAAACAGGGTCTTGCCGGTGCCAGAGGTGCCGCTTACCAGGGTTGAGCGCCCTGTGGGAATTCCACCATGGCTGATGTCGTCAAAGCCTTCTATCATGGTGCGGGTTTTGCGCACACCAACGGGCTGAGCGGGGGGGTTGCAGGTCAGATTGAGCAGCAATATCAGTCATGGGATTGGGTTGAGTCAAACATCGCGCTACACAGTAGGCTCAAGCAAAATAAAGTTATTGAGCACTTAGCATACCTTGAACTGAGGAGTCTGGCAGGCTCAATCCTTGGGTTAGGTGGGTTTCTTACCCACTGGGGCTAGCTATAGATGTCATCCTCGCGTAGCTCATCGTAGAGCAAGTCTAGCCCAATTAGCACCCGTTCTCGGTCGGAGAGGTCGCCAATGATTTTGCGCACGGGCGGCGGCAAAATTTTGGCCAGGGTGGGGGTAGCCAGGATTTTATCTTCCTCGGCTAGTTGCGGGTTTTTCAAAACATCAATAACCTTGAGGGCGTACACGCCCTGAAACTCTTCTTCCAGAATATTATTCAATGTCTTGAGGGCACGGATTGAATTGGGGGTATTGCCCGCTACATAAAGTTTAAGGATGTAGGTCTTTTTGACAGCACTCATGGGGATTCTGCGTGAATTACAGGGATAGGTCCGGGCTGGCTTAATGAGATCTCAGACTGATTGTATCGGTTAACTTTGATCCACTAAGGTTCTCTAGGAATCGAACGGCGATACATCTCGCACAGGTGGGCAATAACATCGATCAGGGTGAGCCGGTAGTCTAGCAAAATCTCTTCACTGCGGCCTTCTAGTTTAAGCTGCTTAGAAAACTCATCCATCAGCTCCATGTGAATTTCTACAATGTGAGACACCGAAATATCTGCTAGGAAGGTTTGATTCACAAACGCATCAATATTTTGATTGAGCTTGGGGTCGTTAGCAAAATAGCCCAGAATGATTTTGCGATAGTTAGCCTTGAGCTGGTTCAGCAAGGTTTCGCGGTCAGCCTGACTCATATTGCGTAGGAAATAGTCGGGGTTGCGTTTGTAATAAACGCCCAAGTAGCCCAAACGCGCCTTCAGCTTATCGGTAAGCCGTTCTTGCTGGGCACTGAGTAAATCGGGAATAGGCAGCAGGTCAGAACTTTGGGCCGAGTCCTCAGGCGAGGAAAACGGCCAAGATGGCAAGGTACAGCTCTCCGCAGACAACCCTAGAAATTGTTGAATAGCCTGCTGAATGGCGCTTTTAAGCTGATCGAGCTGACTCAGAGGGAGGGTTACTACGGCACCATGGTAGGCAGCCGAAAACGCTTGAATGGCTGCCGCAGTTTGACTGGTAGCCTGGGTATGGGATGGTTGGTCTGCAACGAGCACCACCACGGGCAACAGCACCCCCTTAGCCGTCAATTGCTGTTGTAGGTTATCGGTTAGCCGGGTAGAGTCTACCACCAGACAATCAATCTGGCTGTTGTGATTGCCTATGGCCAGCAGGGCACTGTCAATGGCTGTATCCATACGAACGGTGTACCGTTCTGGGGCCAAGCCTAGCCCAGATTCTTGACCTATCTCCCCAGAACTAGCCAGGACGTATATCTGTAGGGGTACAACCAAAACAGCCAATCACAAGGAGAAATGAACACGACATCAGCACTTACCGCAGGTGTAAAACCTGGAGACAGGTAAAATGCGATTATTTACATTTTTTAATTGTAAGGGCTGATAGCCAGAATGCTGCGACCAATGGCAACTCCGCCGAACTCGACAGCCACACCGAGTTCGGCGGAGTTGGAGAATTGGCCCTTATTCTAGAGGTGGTGGTGTCAGCATAATGGGACGGGGCTGTGTCACGAGCCGAAATTTCTCAATTTTTAAGCCATTTCCCTAGCTATCCTCTGACCACGACGCTTAGGACTGTGGCCAATGCCATCCAGCTATCGGCATTACCCTCTCCTAGCCATATCGTGGTGGTAGATGCTCAGCAGTTACCCTTGGGGGCCTTGGCCGTAGGGCGACTGTGGGCCTATGCCGAAGAAACTAAATCTACCTCACAGGCTGAGGTAGCCCTGGCTACGCCTCCAGACGATGGCCGCTTAGCCAGCGAAGGAGCCCGGTTTCAAACCCCAGGTGCCGAGCCAGAACTTAGCCACTGTCAACCCTGGCTAGAACCCGTTGGGTTGATTCCTGGCCAAGCCTCCTTGACTGAGTTCTGGGCGATGATCCAGGCTCACCCCCAAGCCTTTTGGGTAGTCATTAACACCCAGCAGCAATATCAAGGGGTGATTGAAGCCTCCACCCTAGTGCCCTGGCTGCTTCAGCAGTTTCCCCCCAGCAAGCAGACGCCTGCCACAGAACCCACGCCCTCGTCGCCTATTCCTCTCCCCTCCACTTCTACCCAAGAACGCACCTGGTTAATGGCGGTAGGTCATGCGCTAAACACTCCCCTGACCTCGTTGTTGGGGTTGTCAACGCTGCTGCTAGATCAACGCATTGGCCCTCTAACTGAGCGCCAGACCCGCTATGCCTGGCTGATCCAGCAAGCCATCCGCAGGCTGACTCGGATGATCAATCAATTAGTAGATTGGATGCGCCTAGATGCCAACCAAATTGTGCTGGGGCTGGCCCCGGTTGACCTCCAGCCCTTCTTGGAGACGCTATTGCCCACGTTCCAGGCTAGTTGGCTGGCAGAACCTGACTCACCCCCTGATTGGATGCAAGCGTTTACTGTCACTCTGAATCCCGAACTCATCACCCTCTCGGCTGACCGGCCTCGCCTGCTTCAAAGCCTACATGGGGTTTTAAATTACCTGCTGCATCAGGGGGCTACTCCTGGCGGCATTATGCTGGATTGGTGGGGATCCTGGGTTGGCATTACCCTCTGGGCCTCTAGCCCTTCTCCAGAGGCGCTCCCTGCTTACCCCTGGCAAGACCCTACCCCCCAGCGCCAATGCTGATGCCCTGGAAGGTTTGGGGCTGGCCATAGCGCGACGCTTGTGTCAGTGTCACGGCGGTGATCTAGTCGGGTTTTGGTCAGCGGTCTACGGTTACCAGATGACCCTACTGCTGCCCTTAGGACATGAAGCCACTCAAGCACCAGATCCACCATCTTTAACGACCCTGGTTCTGCTGCTGAGCACAACATCAGCCCTGGTTGACGAGGTCTATGGTCAGCTTCAACCTCAGGGCTATCGGTTGGTTGTTGCGGGCAACTGGCCCGAAGCCGTAGCCCTAACTCAGCGGTTGGCGCCAGCCATTGTGTTGCTCCACGACCAGGCCCTCGCTACTGTGTCGGCTCTGGCGCTAGCCGCACTGGCTTCAATTCAGGCGCCAATCCCCTCCATAGTGGTCATTGGGAGCGCACCCAATCGGGCGATCGCCGCCCAAACTATCGAGCTATCCACCGATGCGTTGTCCCATAATCTGTTGCCTACTCTGGCGCAACTACGGTCAAAGGCCACTGGCAGCGCATCGCTACCACCCATCACCCTCTTGCTCCTGCGCTACCACCATCCTCCCTCGCCAGAGCCCGTAGGCCATGGGCTATCGAGCCAGTGGCAAGACGAACTACAGCGCCATGGCTGCCGTCTCCTGCAGGCCGATGACCCCAGCCAAGCTAACCTGCTCTGCCGGGTATGGCAACCCCAGGCCATTGTGCTCGATTATCACGCCCCCGTAACCCAGGCGGAGGTAGACCACTTAACCCAATTCCCGGCCCTGACCCAAATTCCTATTATCACCCGTTGTCCGTTTCCTCCGAGGCTTTCTGGCCAATTACATTGGGTCGATGGTTCAACCCTATTTACCTACCCCTCTGCCCAAGGGGTTGTGGCGCTAATTCAAACCATCCAGGCGGCCCAAAGTCTGCCCGGCCAGAGCCCATGAAAAAACACCGCTCTGGGATTAGGCCTAAACAAATATTGAGGCTCACTAGTGAATCCCAATTAGATTGGGCAATCTGAGTAGGTAACGGAAACTGCAGCCACTGTGCCTATCACTCGCTATGAATAATGCCATTCTTGATGCCATCCAAAAGGCGGATGGTCGCTACTTAAGTGACCTCGAACTCAGACCGTTTAATGACATTACCGAGTCATTTCAGGCGCGGTTGTCGGCTTACCTGTATCTTAAGGACCACAGCAAAGACCTGGTGCTCAATGCGCTGCGCCGGATGGTGCACACGCCTCATCGCAAAGTTCTACAAGAACACGGCAGTCAGTGTCAGCGAGATATGTCATACACGCTGGAATACATCGCCAAAGGCTTGCTGGTTCACGATGAAGACAGCTTTATGGAAGAGTATCTTGTGTGGATACAAAACATCCTGCGGGCGTTTCACTGTCAAGATGCCTGCGTGGTATCCTACCAGCTCCTTAGGGAGGAAATTCGCGGTGCCCTGTCTGGAGAATCTTGCAACCTGGTGCTGCTTTACTTAGAAAAGCTCATTGAAGCCATGGGTACAGGCCTTTAGCCACTCTGCAACGTTATGTTGGGGGCAGTGCGCATTAACTGTAATTTAGACCTACAGTAAGGACATGTTGGCCGCCAAATAAAACCAACGCCCCTTACAACAGGTACTCGATCATGGGAAAGTCTCGCATGAGCTCCCGGCAACGTTCCTACGAAGCTGATTTGATTAATCGCCTGTCAGACAATCATCAGCTTACCCAAGCCCAGCAGCGGATGAGCGTATGGGCACAGAGGGATCGCGAGATAATTTCCCTGCAGCTCAGCTACCGCACCCAACAACGTCTAAAAAACAGCTATTGATAGCGCACATCTACTATTGGATGCCCCCCAGCTTAGTACAGGAAGGCAGAAGGGAAATCCCAGGTGCATCAAGGCTCATAGCTTCAACCCATAGGGGCGCTAATCCCTGCCATAACGCTACAGGTTGATTCGGCTTGCCGTGGTAAGAGTCCTGATCTTAATGAGCTGGGGTGAGTTGGCTATGGCTGCCGTCACAAAACGGTTGATTCGCCGTATGTTTGCAGGCACACAGCGCCACCCGTTGCGATGTTTCAAGGGTGAATTTCATAGGGGCAAAGTCGGTTCCCTGGTGAGAGCCATCGCAAAAGGGTTGCCCGGCAGATTGTCCACAGGTACACCAGAAGTAGTTTCCTGGCTCTAAATCCATAACCACAGGTTTAGTATCCGCAACTACAGGTTCAGACATAGACATCTCCTTAGTGAAGTATCGAACGTGGGCTCAGGGCTACAAGGGGCCATAGCCCTGATGATTCAGTGGAGTGGCGGGATCAGGCCCTTCTAAGGCGAGCATCCTGCTAACCGATGCTCGCCTTAGAAGGATTACACTGCCATATCAAACAGCAGCACTTCGGCCTCAGCGGCGGCTCCTGTCAAGGCAAGCTGTGCCAGGTCGCTCACAGCGGCACCGTCACCAGCCGTGAGGGAATGACCATTGAGCTCAATGGCTCCCCGTGCCACCTGCACCCAGGCTACGCGCCCAGGGTTAAGGGCATGAGTAACCTGGCCGCCAGCGGCCAGCAAGGTGGCGTAGAGGTTCACATCCTGATGGATGGTGACTGACCCCTCTCGTCCGTCGTGGGAGCCAACTAGCCGCAGTTGGCCCTGCTTTTCTTCCAGGGGGATATGAATCTGCTCGTAGCCGGGCTCAAGGCCAGCTTCGCCAGGTAGCAGCCAAATTTGCAGCATATGCACCGGCTCCGAGGCAGACGCATTGAACTCACTATGGCGAATGCCAGTGCCCGCCGACATGCGTTGTACATCTCCAGGCCGAATCACTGAGCCAGTACCGATGCTGTCTTCGTGCTTGATGGCGCCAGACAGCACATAGGTAACGATTTCCATATCTCTATGGCCGTGGGTGCCAAAGCCCATGCTGGGGCTGATTTTGTCTTCGTTAATCACCCGTAGGCTGGCAAACCCCATGTGGTTCGGGTCGAAATAATGGCCAAAGGAGAACGTGTGGCGAGTATCTAACCAGCCAAAGTTGGCTGCACCCCGTTCGCTAGCGGGACGAATCGTAATCATTGAAGCACCTCCTAGAGCGTCAACGAATAGGAATCATTTGCATAGTTTTAGGATAGACTGAATCCAATTAAATGACAATACTCAAATTAAATGACAGATTGATTACTTTTGATTGACAATAGATGGGCAATGACGCTCTATTCATGCTCGACAAACAGACGCTATGGACAAATTTGAAAGCATCCGAGCCTTTACTCAGGTCGTAGAAGCGGGGGGATTTGCGGCCGCCGCACGACGGATGGGGTTGTCTCGCTCGGCGGTCAACAAGCTGGTGATGAATCTGGAAGAGCATTTGCAAACCCAGCTCCTGCACCGCACGACTCGCCGGGTTGCCCCTACCGATGCGGGTAGAGCCTTCTACGAGCGGTGTTTAACTATTCTCACCGATTTAGAAGAAGCCGAACTCGCTCTGTCGCGCCTGCAGGAGGAGCCTAGGGGCAACCTTCGCATCAACGCACCAATGAGCTTTGGCACGCTGCACTTGGCTCCCCTGCTGGTGGATTTTATGGCCCAATACCCAGACCTGCATGTCGAGCTGAGCCTTAACGATCGCTTCATTGACCCCATTGACGAAGGGTTTGATGTCACCGTTCGCATTGCCCAGGCTCCTGCTGCCGCCAGTCTAATTGTGCATGCGCTGGCTCCCTGCCCAGTGGTGCTGTGTGCCGCGCCGTCTTACCTGGAGCAACGAAGCCTACCCAACCTACCCGGTGACCTCAAACACCACGACTGCTTGCACTATGGCCACCTCACTCAAGACAACGCCTGGACGTTGATCGATGCCGATGGTCAAAGTTCTCAGATCCCCATCCAGGGGCCGCTGTGCTGTAATAATGGCGAGGTGTTACGGCAAGCTGCCTTGGCTGGCCTAGGGATTGTGATGTTGCCAGGGTTTATTGTCGCTGGGGATCTTCAGACTGGCCAACTCCAGCCGGTTTTAACAGCCTACCAGCCACTAAAAATTGGCATTTATGCCCTCTACCCGGTCAACCGGCACCTGTCGGCCAAGGTCAAAGTATTGACGGAATTTCTACGCCAGCGGCTAAGTTCTGCAACGCTACTAAAATTTTGACCCGGGAGGATCAGGGGAAATCCTTACAATATCGTGCAAATTAGACAAAGTAGGCAGAGTGTCCGGAGCATGGCTACGGCGAATCGCACATACAATCAGCAAGGGTGCTGCTTAATACCAGAATACTGAATCAATACCACGATACTGACGGGAGCTAGGCTTTCAGGCTCATGCCGGGTCAGACAGATGGTTCAGACCGACTATTCAGCTCTTGTTCTAACCGTTATGGCTTAACTTCGTGACCAACTCTAACCCCAGTCAGCCTAGCTCTCGATCCACTTGGATGCGCTACCTAACGGCTACCGACATTGCCCAATTGGGTGAATCGCTGCGACAAATTGACCCGGCCTGGGCAAATCAGCCAGGCAGTTTGGGAGAACAGCGAGTTTGGTACCAGGGCCAGGAACCCTATTTTGATCTCATGATAGAACGCCAGGGCGAGACTATTAGCTGGCTACAACTGACGCTGCGAGGGCAGGCTTTGTCCTGGCAGGCCACAACCAACCGCATTACTACAGGGGAAACCGAGGAGCTAGATATGCCGCCGCTGGTATCCTACTATGCCGCCAGTAAAGGCATTCGCCTTGAGTCCAACTTTGATGCTGACTTTGTCAAGCTGGCCATTGCCATTCTCCAAACTAGGCCAGAAGATGCCTTGCTGAGCCGTGCCGCCGCGCTACTCGTTGAGGCAATGAAGGCCTAGTACTGAAAGTCAGAAGTAAGAAGGTAGAAGGCAGCACGGAAATCCCAGGTTTCACAAAGATTTCCAAGTCATGAATAGGTGGTTTATTGCCGCCTCAGAGTACTAGGATAAATACCTGGGATAGTAAGTACACTCCCCCTAGCCTTGTAGCAAAAATTCCAATGCCTCCTCAAAGGGCAAGGGTGGACTAAACAAATAGCCCTGCCCAATAGTGCAGCCCATTTTTTGCAACATGAGCTTTTGCTCTGGCGTTTCAATACCTTCGGCTACCGTCGGGAGGTTCAATTTTTTGGCAATATCAATAATTGAACTTACCAAGATCTGAGCTCGTTCACTGCTGCAAATTTTTTGGATAAAGGATTGATCAATTTTCAGGCTATCGATCTCGCAGCGCTCTAGGTAATTAAGGCTAGAGTAACCCGTGCCAAAATCATCGAGAGATACCTCAAAGCCTGCCGCGCGCACTGACCAATCGTTTCAATGGCATCGACTTGGGCCAGAAAGATTCTCTCTGTTACCTCAAGCTTAATTTGCTGAGGATTAATGTGATAGCGCTGAGTTAACGCAATGAGTTGATGAAAAAAATCTGGTTCCTGAAACTGACGCACTGAAATATTAACGCTAATAAACAAATTAGGTTTACAGTGATGCAGATGCTCAGCTTCAGCTTGAAAGAGATGCAAATCTAAACAGGCGCGTTCTAGCATCCACGCCCCGATGGGTAGAATCAAAGACGTTTCTTCAGCTAATCCAATAAACTGTTGTGGCGATACAATACCCCTGGTGGGAGAATGCCATCGCAGCAGAGATTCAAAGCCAACAGTATCCGTTGTCTTTAGATCCAGCAAGGGTTGGTAATAGGGCTGCAATTCATTTTTTAGAACAGCATTTTGAAGATCAGACTCCAGTTTAATATCCTCCAGAATTTTTTCATATTGAGGATTTTTGACATAGGTTTTCTCAGTAATGGCCAGGCTGGGCAGAGAGATATGAGAAGTATTTAAGATCGTTCTAAAGTAGCTGTTATAGGCACGGTTACGATGGAGCGCCATTGAAATTAATAGCCTGACTAGGGGTGTGGACGATGCAATTCGCTCAGCGATTTGAGTGGCTGATACCACCATGCATCGACAATGGCAGAGTGCGCGAGCCGAGGCTGATCGAGGAAAAGCATCAATCAATCCCATTTCACCAAAAATATCGCCTGGGCCAAGCACATTGAGCTGAATAGCTTCTGAATTGGAGCCCACGAAAATTTCTATTAAGCCAGATTCAATAATGTAAGCTTTGTCAGCAGAACTGCCCTCAGTAAATATGATTTCTCCCGGTTTAAATAACCTGATATTGCAGCTGGAGTGAGCATTCAAATCGGTCGGGAGAGGATTGCTAGAATCAAGCGATATTGGGCAATCAATGGGTGCGGAATACGCTACCCCTGGTGGCAAAGGGTCGTGCGACGAGTCAACGTTTTTCATTTCAGGAACGATGTGGGTGCTTGATTATTAGCATCCCGTATTTCGGGTAAATAGTCTGTAAACAGACGATGAATTGTGGATAATCTTTAGCCAAAGTTATAGCAACCTGACCCGGAAATAGGCTAAGCGTCACCTCAAGTTATGACCGAAATCACACAAGGTTATCCAGGTCGCGATCCGCGATCTATAGTCTGCTTGACCGACAATGCAGTGTCGCTGAAGCGAGGGAGGTCAGTGGATAACTCTGCAACTGTGATTTCGGCAGACAAGCTGTACCTTACCCAACGCGGCCAGCCTGGGGTGGACAATCTGAAGCGAGCCTTGGGTAAGTGTCCGCAGGTTGGCATCTAGGGAGTACACTTAGCGGTGCTCTATCTTTAATTTCTTCCTCCGTTGAGACCGCTATGTCCACCAAAAACCTTGTTTCCTATGGGCTACTGTTGTTTATTCCCATTGCTATCTTGGCTGAACGGCTAGAATGGGGCGCTCTAACTGTGTTTGGGCTTTCAGCCGTAGCTATTTTGCCGCTGGCTATCTGGTTAAGTACGGCTACCGAAGAGCTGGCCATTATTACTGGCCCTACCCTTGGTGGCCTGATTAATGCGGTATTTGGCAATGCAACGGAGTTGATTATTGCACTGGTAGCCCTGAAATCGGGCTTGATTGATATTGTCAAGGCCAGCATCACTGGCTCGATTTTGGCCAATACGTTGCTGGTTTTAGGGCTGTCGATGCTGGTGGGTGGTCTGCGTTACAAAGAGCAAACCTATAACCAGGCTGTGGCTGGTATTAACGGTTCCATCATGGGGTTAGCTGTGACTGCCGTGATTATCCCAGCTCTGGTGATAAATACCTCAAACATTGTGGAAGCGAGCGCTATTCGTCAACTGTCCTTAGTGGTAGCGAGCGTGATGATTGCTGTTTATGTTCTGACGCTGGTGTTCTCCTTAAAGACCCACAGCTACCTGTACGATGTCGGCGTTAGCGATCATGGGGCTGCGGCGGACGAGGCCGAAAAGCCCAATCTCTGGCTCTGGGTAGGGGTTTTGCTGGCGGCCACAGTCGGGGTGGCCATCATGTCGGAAATCTTTGTCGGAGCCGTAGAAGAAGCCGCCAATAGTCTAGGGCTGACGCCGCTGTTTACCGGGGTTATCTTGCTTCCCCTGGTGGGTGGCGCGGCAGAATACGTTACTGCTGTGCGCATGGCGGCCAAAAACAATATGGATTTGGCCGTTTCTGTCGCGATGGGGTCTAGCCTGCTGGTCGCCCTTCTGGTGGCGCCGATTCTGGTGATTGTTGGCGAGTTCATCAAACAACCGATGGATTTGAACTTTGGTCTATTTGAAGTGGTCGCCGTGGCCCTAGCCGTAGCTACGGTCAACTTAATCAGTCAGGATGGCCGTTCTAACTGGCTGGAGGGGGTTTTGCTGCTCTCTACCTTTGCAATTTTGGGAGCAGCCTTTTTCTTCCATCCGGTTTAGGGCGTAGGTTGATGGGTGTTAGGGGCTAGGGTTCGCCCAACACCCGCTACTCAGCATCTGACACCCGTTAGGGAAGCAACTTAATTTGTTCGCCGATGCGTTGGGATAGCCCCTCATCCCCAGCGGCTTGCTCCAGAATTTGATTGAAGCGATCCAGGGATAGTCCACTACCTTCAATGACATCGGCCATCTGGCTTTCTGCGGCTTGCCGAATGGCGATGATGGTTTCAATGGCCGATGCAAATTGGCGCTCTTCGGCCTCAGTGGAGACGGTTTGGCCATCGGTAGCGGCAGTTTGGCTGTCAGCAATAGTGTTAAACTGCTCCACCGTTAGCCCTTCCGATTCGACAGCTTTGACCATGTCGGCCTCGGCCCCTTGGCGAATGCCCTGGATAGCCTGATAAGCCTTTGCAAAGTTAGCAACATCTGCCGAGGGGATAGTTCAGTCGCTAGGATAAGGGGTGCTGTGGAGGTACTTAGCAAACCGAACGGTGCCCCATTGGCACTGGCGGGTGGGGAGATAATCATCAAACTCGCGACCAACCCAAGAACCACGGCCAAAACTAATTTCACCATTGCATTCTGTTCCTTTAGCAACACCAGGAGGCCCCTTAACGGTGGACAGAGCGGCTTAGCTCTGTTGCAGTGTAGCGCGTTTACTGGAGCTGTTTACGGGAGTTGGGCTAAGTCATCCCTCAGACCACCTACCCATCTCCCCAACCCTGAGCCAATAAGTTTTCCTTCACTGGCTCTACGGGCACCCTAGGGCCATTAGGGTTCTGCACTATCGAGTTATGCCAACATCGAAACATTCGTTCTGGCTAGTGTCCAGAGCACGTTTATCGTCTAGTCAGGGGTTCACGCTGCTGGAAGGGATGATTGTTATTGTGCTGATTGCCCTTCTAGCAGCCATGGCCGCCCCAGCCCTGATGGGATTTTTAGACCAACGCAAGGTCAACGCTACCCAATTTCTGGTGTACCAAGCTCTGCGGGCCACCCAGCAAGACGCCACCCAGTATCGCCAAAACCGGCAGTTTAGCCTGCGAGAACGAGACGGACGTATAGAATGGGCCAGCCATCCAGTCACTATGGCCCCAGCCCAGGTATCGCATTGGAATGCACTAACCGACGGCGTAGTGCTAGCGCCCGAAGACAATACTCTGCTTCGCAAAGATGGTGCCTACTACGTGCGGTTTGACCTGAAAGGCGATGTTAAACTCGCCTCGGCAGAATTACCCTCGTCGGCTCTGGTGGCCGCCTTAGCCACCGCTGCGTGATCGTATCCACTCTAATTGGAGCACTCCGCCAGGGGCAAGGCCATACCAAGCCTAAGGACGATCGCCACTGCTATTAGCGACCTGGCGTCCGATATAGGTAGTAGGTATCGAGTTCTTAGGAGCCAATACCTCAAATTTGGCGACTCGCACTCTACGGCGGAAGTAACGCACTCATCAGCCAGGCCGGAAACCTTTCTCCATTTAGGTTTGCCATTCTGCCTTTTGCCTGCCTACGTCTGCCTTTCTACACTAGTCCACCAATTCCCACCAGCCAAAGCCAGGCCCAATAAACCGTAGCGTAATCCAAAACGCAATTACCAGGATGATGGCGGCCCAGGTACTGCGGGTCGTCCATTTCATAAACTGCTGAGACTGTTCTTTGGTAATGGGCAACCAGGGCAGAATCGGCTCTTCCTTGCCGTACTGATCTCCCAAAAGTTCGCGCCGTCGCTTTGACTCGCCCATGGGTTATGTCAACTCCCTTTAGCGTTTGACCTTACTGGATCATACCAAGTGAGGCGAGCACTCAGGCAGATTATAGGCCGAGGTCTGAGTTAGGCTCCCAGTCAAGATGGAGGGAACGGGTAGCGGCGGCTGGGCTCAGGGCCTCTAGAATTTGCTGGCCGTAGCTGCGGTAGTGAACGCGGGTATCCAGCAAGGCTACTAGCCCCTGGTTAGCCCGCATGGGGGCGATCGCCCGCTGTAATTCAGTCATCGCCGTGGGAAACAGGTACAGCCGGAACCAGTCCTGCCGTCGCCGTTTGTGGAAGGCGACTCGTCCGGCCACTAGGGGATTTTCCAAAGAAGGGAGGGGCAGGGTGGCCATAATTAACACCTCAGGCACCGGCAACTGATTTTGATGCTGCTGCCAAAACTCCCAACTGCTGACCAAAATCGTATTCGATTCCAGCACTGGCCGCTCTACCTGTACTCTGGAGCCAAACTCTCCCGCTAGGGCTGCGGCCAACTGCCCCTTGAGCGGCAGATCGTTTACCAAAATCAAGGTCAGGCCGGGTTGAGAGGAGGCCATGCCAACCAGCAGGCGACGGATTTCCTGGTGTACCATCGGCTGAAACTGCGGTGTGTTAGGCAAGGGCAGGTGATCCGGCAGGTAGAGCCGTACCAGGTCATGATGCCGATGGGGTGAAAACTTGAGGCAGGTCAGATCATCTAACCCGAAGCGCTGGCGAAAAATATCGGCCTTAGGATTGTGATCGAGGGATGCTCCGATTAGCACCGTGGGCTGCTTTTGCCAGAGCGCGGCCAGGTGAATGGCCAAATCAACCGGGCACAGTGCAGGGTAATTTGCCCCCACTGCCGCTCAACGGCACACCACAACAGATGGTCTGGGGGTGAAAAGTGCTGCCAAAATTGTTGCCAGGGGCGGGGCATCGCCTCACGGCCGCCAGCATGGCCATCGGCGAGCAGAGTCTGATAAAGCTGTTGCAGGAGGCGGCACTCATCATCCCCCAGCAGATGGCACTGGTAGGGGTTTGGCGGATGCTGAAAGGCGGCGTAGGTCAGGGCTACATGGGTATCGCGGATCAGCTCTCGGTGGTGGGGGTAGGCTAGCCCTAGCCGATCCCAGTCTACGTTGGTCAAGTTAGCAGTCAGCAGATGACCAAGCCAGTCCTCCAGGTTGTCCACATCATCCAGTAGAGTTGGAATGCCCTCTGGAAAAGCGGATCCCTCACTCAAGCGATCCGCTAGCCAGGTATTTGGATCGGTGATTAATACCCCGGCAAAGGTAGGATCGGGCCAGCGATCTCCCACCTGAATGGGTTTTGACAGTCCCAGTTTTTCCTGCAGACGCGGTAGGTCACTCATTAATATCCGCTGTTGCGTCGGCTTGGGAGCCACTAAAATGGCTGGCCCTGGCCACATCAACAACGCAACTAGATAGCTGAGGCGATACTCCCCCTGGTAGGCCGACAGCCCACCCACCTGCAATAGCGCACTACGACCCAGCCGCAACGCCCGAGCTACCAGCCGTGCCAAGGTTAATGGTGGGGCCAGCTAGAGTCGCCACAGTCCCGCAGAAACTCGCGCAGTTGTTGATGAACTTGGGCCTCAATCACAGCTTGCTCAGGTCTTCCGGTAGAGTTAAGTCCCCATTGTCGCACAGATGCCTTGAGAACTGGGTTTCTGTCCCAAGTTTGCCCCGCAGAACCTTTACGATAGGCTGGTTAGGCCGTTTACCGAGGACACTGTTACCCGATGCAAACCGTTGCCATTGTGGGATTAGGGCTAATTGGCGGCTCCCTAGGGCTTGACCTGACCCGGCTTGGATACCGCGTGATTGGCGTTACCCGGCGACCAGAAACAGCCCAAATGGCCCTGGCTAAGGAGGTCGTACACCAGGCGGGAACAGACCTGCCACTGGTGAAAGAGGCGGATATCGTCGTGATCTGCACACCCATGGATGGGGTAGTGGCGATCGCCCAGGCCCTGCTCCCCCATCTAAAAGCAGCCACTATTTTGACCGATGTTGCCTCGGTTAAAGGGGCTCTGGTTCGAGAGTTGGAGGCGCTATGGCCAAATTTCGTCGGCGGCCATCCAATGGCTGGTAAGGCAGAGGCGGGGCTGGCCGTGGCAGAACCCAACCTCTTCTGCGGGCGTCCCTACGTGCTCACCCCCACCGAGCGCACGCCCCAGCCCGCCGTAACGGCCATGGCTCACCTGGCTCAACAATTAGGTGCCCACCTGTATACCTGCCGCCCAGAGGAACATGACCGAGCCGTTGCCTGGATTTCCCATCTACCGGTGATGGTTAGCAGTAGCCTGATTCAGGCTTGCCAACAGGAACCAGAACCCACCATTCTGGCCTTGGCCCAAGCCCTGGCCAGCTCAGGTTTTCGAGATACTAGCCGAGTTGGTGGCGGCGTACCTGACCTGGGCACCCTGATGGCCCGCTACAATCGGGATGCTCTGTTACAGTCGCTCAACCTTTACCAGCAGCAGGTTGAGCGGCTTAAGCACTGGATTGTCACTGAGGATTGGCAGGGATTGCACCAATTCTTATCCCAAGCCCAAGGGGCCCGGCCGGCCTATGTTGAGCCAACCCCTCAGGTGGGCGAATAGACCGGTGCCTTATCAATCATCACAGGTTCCTGGTAAAGCAGGGCGGTAAAGGTCACTGTAGCGCCTAAGCCTTCGCCCATACTAATAAAATGCACGGTGCCACCCATTGCCTCTACCAGGCGCTGGGAAATGGCTAACCCCAGGCCCGTGCCACCGTACTGGCGGGTGCGTTCGCCATCAACCTGGCTAAAGGTTTGAAACAGCCGATCCTGCTTTTCAAGGGAAACCCCAATACCTGTGTCAGCCACGCTGATTTTTACAATCCCAGGCCAGGTCTTGCCCTGATATTCAACCTTTTGAGGTTTGACTTCGGCACTAATAGTAACGCCACCTTCATGGGTGAACTTGTTGGCGTTGCTAACCAGATTTAAGAGCACTTGCAGCAGGCGCTGGTAGTTGCCGTTGAGCGTAATTTCGTCCCGCGTAGCGGGCATCAAAATTTTGAAGTACAGCCCTTTGTGCTCGGCTTGGGGACGGGCAAAGTTTTCCACATCCGCCAGCAGTTCCCTGAGATTGACTGGCCCCATGTCAATCTGCATTTTGCCCGCCTCAATTTTGGCGATGTCTAGCACGTCGTTGATTAATTCCAGCAGGTGAATGGCTGACTTATGGGCTTCCTGAATAAACTCCTCTTGCTCAGCCGGGTCATCCGCCATGCCGTCTAGCACCAGCTTGAGAAACCCAATGATGCCGTTCAAGGGAGTGCGGAGCTCGTGGGAGGTGTTAGCTAGAAATTCGCTCTTCAGACGAGAGGCTTCTTCAGCCTGGCAGCGAGCTTCTTCGGCCTGGCGGCGGGCTTCCTGGGATTCTCGCTGCTTTTCGAGCAAATTGGCGTTGGCCTGTTGCAGCTTAATGGCCAGGGAATGACTCTCGGAAAACAGGCAGGCATGGGCAATAGCTGTGCCAACCTGGTCGGCCATATCGGTAATTAAGTTCAGTTCAACATCAGTCCACAGGCGGGTTGGGATGCTGTAAAGAACAATGAAGCCATTGATCTGGTTCTGGTAACGGGTGGCTACGGTAACTACAGTTTGCTGGGGCCAGTGCGTAATCTGGGACAGAACGGCATTGGAAAATTGGGCCGCCTGGGCAAGGTGCGCCTGTTCGCCCAGGGGGAGAGATTGCCGCTGCCAACTAGGGAAGTCAGCACTGCCCAGGTATTCGGCAACAACCTGAGCCGTACCATCCGCCGCCGGTACGCTGCAGACAATACAGCGGTCTAGCCCAAATAGCTCCCCCAGACCTTCTACGGTTTGCTGCTGGATCACGTCTAAATCAAGGGTCCAGCGGACATTGCGAGTAATTTGGTTCAGCCGGGGGGAATAGGTCTGCAATTGAGCACAAGCGGCGGGCTCAGTCTTCGCTGTTCTCAGACTTGGTAGGTTGGCCGACGGCGAGGCCAAGCCAGCATGGATCTCTCCCAGCCCCGGTGGCGCAGACCAGTACCCTACCGCTGTGATAGAAACCAGCTGGCCGTCAGGGGCAATCAGCGGTTGTAAAACCCAATTGACACCTATGTTATGAACCCCAAAGGGGCAGTGCCCAGCGAGTTGAACCGGTTGAGTAGTCGCTTGCAGGGTTGAGATTGCCTGGGCTAACGCGCTAGCCGGCGAGAAAGCCATCACCTCTGCCAAAGCTCGCCCAATCCAGCTAGTTGCCACCGTTGGCGGCAAAATTTCTCGCCCCACGGTTTGTACGGCTTCTACCACCCCGACCAGACTGAGCAGAATGACCCAAGCTGAGTGGGACTCTGAAGCAGCGGCCAAGGCCGGGGTGCTAAGGGCCCCACTAGAACCGGCCACGGTATTAGGAACAGAAGAAGAACCCATAGTCTAACGACAAAAAAGATGGGTGCTGGCAACTAGCCCAGTTAGCCAGCTAGATATTGCCCAGCGTAGCGCTAAATTTTGGCCGTGGCATCGCTGGACTTTGAAGAAGTGCCCCCAGAACCGAACCCAACCAACGCTGCTTGACAGAAATTAAGTCGCCTTATCGATCAAGCCGCCACCTTGACAGTCACAGCCGTGCTGACTTCTACCTTCTGCCTAGCCACGTTAATCATTCCACTCTCCCTTGGGAGGAACCGCAGGGTTGCGGGGTAAATGCCGAACTAGATCATCTTCAGGGCGGCGATCACCGCGCAACCATTGGCGCAGTGCCACTTCTATCACTTTACTGGGATCTGAGGTCAGGTGGCTCACCTGGGCCAGGAGTTCCCGGTCAATTTGCACTGACAGTTCCACTTTGTCAACCGCAGTGAGTGAACGATCGGGGGCAGGGGAGGTCACTTCATCCATAGGAGTAATAACAAGTTAAGGGGCTGGACGTCAGTTAAAAGCAAGGGCTAATCGTGCTAGCCATACTATAGTTGGGTCACCGGAGGCACTGACTCCAAAGGCCAACCAGTATTGCTGCCGTGATGTCAGAACATTTAATACTTAGTTCAAGTTTAGTCTTTTTGGGGGTTAGGGCGGTTGGTTATCCCTGGCCGCAAACTTCTATGGCTTAGCATTCACTCTGGCAAGCCATTACAATAACAGAAAGTCTATAATCCGTTTTTTCCTGGTAAGCCTTCTATGACAGAGGTTCCCGTTTCCCAGATCCGTAATTTTTCGATTATTGCCCACATTGATCACGGTAAATCGACCCTGGCGGATCGGCTGCTTCAGCGTACTGGCACTGTCAGCGATCGCGAGATGAAAGACCAGTTCCTCGACAGCATGGATCTAGAGCGGGAGCGGGGTATTACCATCAAACTCCAGGCGGCCCGCATGAACTACCGCGCCAAGGATGGCAAAGACTACATCCTCAACCTGATTGACACCCCTGGCCACGTCGATTTTTCCTACGAAGTCTCTCGCTCCCTGATCGCCTGCGAGGGGGCGCTGTTGGTGGTGGATGCCTCCCAGGGGGTAGAGGCTCAAACCCTGGCCAATGTGTACCTGGCTCTAGAAAACGACCTGGAAATCATTCCCGTACTCAATAAAATTGATTTGCCTGGGGCTGACCCCGAGCGCATCAAACAGGAAATTGAGGACATCATCGGGTTGGATTGTAGCAATGCCATTCTGGCTTCGGCTAAGGAAGGCATCGGCATTGACGAAATTTTAGAATCCATCGTCTATCTGGTGCCGCCGCCCCAAGACACCGTAGATAAACCCCTCAGAGCCCTGATTTTCGACAGCTACTATGACAGCTATCGCGGGGTGATTGTCTACTTTCGAGTCATGGACGGCACCATTCGCCACAAAGACAAAGTCAGGCTAATGGCCTCTGGCAAAGAATACGAAATCGACGAACTGGGAGTGCTGGCCCCCAACCAGGTCAAGGTTGATCAGCTCCATGCGGGCGAAGTCGGGTATCTAGCCGCGTCTATCAAAGCCGTGGAGGATGCCCGCGTTGGAGATACCATCACCCTGGTGCAATCTCCAGCCGAGCAGCCACTGCCTGGCTACGTAGAAGCCAAGCCGATGGTATTTTGCGGCCTGTTTCCCACCGTGTCTGACCAGTTCGAGGAACTGCGGGAAGCGCTGGAAAAACTTCGCCTCAGTGATGCAGCACTGCAATTTGAGCCCGAAACCTCCAGCGCTATGGGGTTTGGCTTTCGGTGCGGGTTTCTAGGGCTGCTGCACATGGAAATCGTCCAGGAGCGTCTGGAGCGAGAATACAACCTGGATTTGATCACCACCGCTCCCTCGGTTATTTATCAGGTCACCACCATCCAGGGCGAGGTGCTGGAAATCGATAACCCCAGCACCCTACCGGATCCTCAAGCCCGCGAAAAAATTGAAGAGCCCTACGTCCAGCTCGACATTATTACCCCAGAAGAATACGTTGGCCCCTTGATGGAGCTCTGCCAGTCTCGCCGGGGCGACTTCAAGGACATGAAGTATCTGGCCCAGGGGCGCACCACGTTGATCTACGAAGTTCCTCTGGCGGAGGTCGTAACGGATTTCTTCGACCAGATGAAATCCCGCACTAAGGGCTACGCCAGCATGGAGTATCACCTCATCGGCTACCGCCCTAATCCCCTCGTGCGGCTGGATGTATTGATCAATGGCGACCAGGTAGATTCTCTGGCCTCCATTGTGCATCGCGATAAAGCCTATTACGTGGGCAAAGCCCTGGTCGAAAAGCTGAAGGAACTGATTCCGCGCCACCAATTTAAGATTCCAATTCAAGCCGCCATTGGCAGCCGGGTGGTTGCCAGCGAGAGCATCCCAGCTCTGCGCAAGGACGTGTTAGCCAAGTGTTACGGCGGTGATATCTCCCGGAAGAAAAAGCTGCTGCAAAAGCAGGCCAAAGGTAAGAAACGCTTGAAAGCTATTGGCACGGTGGACGTTCCCCAAGAAGCGTTTATGGCGGTTTTGAAGCTGTCCTAACCTTGTGGCTGGTTTTGGGAAAGTTCAGTATTTTTCCGATGCTCTCCCAAGAGTTGGCTGTAAAGAGAAGGTAAATTGACCTGGATAATTTTCCTGGAATTCCAGAGCAGAGTTTATGATGCCTTGAAGAAACTAACCTTGCCAGCGCCTAAGCCCGCCAAAACCCAGGTTTTTGATAAGGTGCTTAGTTGACCGGGCACTTTTTATGACAACTAACGCTAGCGGCTAGGCGATCGACCTATGAGAATTCTCGTAACAGGGGGAGCCGGGTTTATCGGTTCTCATTTAATTGATCGATTAATGACAGAAGGCCATGAGGTGATTTGCCTCGATAACTTTTATACTGGCCGGAAATATAACTTACTGAAATGGTTGGACAACCCATACTTCGAGCTGATTCGCCATGATGTTACTGAACCCATTCGCCTAGAGATCGATCAAATTTATCACCTGGCCTGTCCGGCGTCGCCGGTTCATTACCAGTACAATCCGGTTAAAACCATCAAAACCAATGTGATGGGCACTCTCAACATGCTGGGTTTAGCCAAGCGAGTCAAGGCACGCTTCCTGCTGGCCTCCACCTCCGAAGTCTATGGCGACCCAGAGGTTCATCCCCAGTCCGAAGACTATCGCGGCAACGTTAACCCGATTGGCATTCGCAGTTGCTACGACGAAGGCAAACGGGTGGCTGAAACCCTCGCCTTCGACTACCACCGGCAAAACAATGTGGATATTCGAGTCGCGCGAATTTCAATACCTATGGCCCCCGTATGCTCGAAAACGACGGTCGGGTAGTGAGTAATTTTGTTGTCCAAGCGCTACGAGGCATTCCCCTAACGGTGTATGGCACCGGTGCGCAGACCCGCAGCTTTTGCTACGTCTCTGACCTGGTAGACGGGCTAATCCGGCTGATGAACGGGGAGCATATGGGGCCAATTAACCTTGGCAACCCCGATGAGTACACCATTCTGGAACTGGCTCAAACCATTCAAACCATGGTCAATCCCGGCGTAGATTTGGTCTACAAGCCGCTGCCTCAGGACGATCCCCAGCGCCGCAAGCCCGACATTACCAGGGCCAAAACCTTCCTGGATTGGAGTCCTTCGGTGCCGCTACAAGAGGGACTGGCGCTGACGATTGATGACTTTCGCCGTCGCGTTGGGCAAGACAGCCTCACCAGTACACCGCCATCGATGGTTCAAGCCTAGACTTTATCCTTATTCCGAATCGGGATTACTAGGGGCAACGGTGTATCTTTACCAATTGCATTCTTGAGATTTCTGGCTGAAGGATGTGTCCTGCTCAGACTCAAATTGTCTCGACGTCATTATGAGGGTTATTTAGATTATGCGCGTATGTGTAATTGGAACGGGCTATGTAGGTTTGGTGACTGGCGTGTGCTTAGCCCACATTGGTCACGAGGTCATGTGTATTGATATCAATGAAGAGAAAGTAAAGCTAATGCAGTCCGGGCAGTCCCCCATTTTTGAGCCAGGGCTGTCTGAACTGATGAAGTCGTCGATGGCCGCTGGTCATTTGCAGTTCTCCACCGATCTAAAGCACGGGGTCGAGCATGGGGAAATTTTATTCATCGCTGTGGGTACCCCGGCTCTGCCTACGGGAGAAAGCGACACTCGCTACGTCGAAGCGGTAGCCAAGGGCATTGGCACCCACCTCAATGGTGGCTACAAGGTGATTGTGAATAAATCGACCGTCCCCATTGGCTCTGGCGACTGGGTGCGGATGATTGTGCTGGACGGCGTGGCTGAACAGCAAAAAGTGCCAGTAGCGGCAGGGCAGGGGCCAGCGCTACCCCATCCTGAGGTGGTTGCGGATTTTGACGTGGTCAGTAATCCCGAATTTCTGCGCGAAGGCTCCGCCATTTACGACACCTTTAACCCCGATCGCATCGTGCTGGGCAGCAACAACCCCCGTGCCATCGCCATGATGCAGGAACTCTACGCCCCCATTGTGTCAGGCCGCTACCGCGAGCAACCCGGTGGGGAGTCGGTGCCTGTCCTGGTGACCGACCTGAGTTCAGCAGAAATGGTGAAGTACGCCGCAAACTCCTTTTTGGCGACCAAAATTAGCTTTATCAACGAGATTGCTAATATCTGCGATCGCGTTGGCGCCGATGTTACCCAGGTAGCAGCGGGCATCGGGCTTGACTCTCGCATCGGCAAGAAGTTCCTGCAGGCGGGCATTGGCTGGGGCGGTTCCTGTTTTCCTAAAGACGTAGCTGCCCTCATCCACACCGCCGATGACTACGGCTACGATGCCCAACTGCTGAAGGCAGCGGTGGATGTGAACAATCGCCAGCGGCAGCTTACGTTGGAAAAACTACAGCAAGTCCTAAAGATCCTGAAGGGCAAAACGGTAGGCCTGCTGGGCCTCACCTTCAAGCCTGACACCGATGACATGCGCGATGCGCCCTCTCTAATTCTGATTGAGCAACTCAACCGTCTGGGAGCCAAGGTTAAAGCCTACGACCCAATTGTCTCCCAGAGTGGGGTTAGCCACGGCTTAACCGGCGTTATTGTCGAAAACGATGCCATGTACCTGGCCGATGGCTGTGATGCGCTGGTGCTGGTCACCGATTGGGCGCAGTTCAAAGAGCTTGACTACGCTACCATGGCCCAACGGATGCACAGCCCGATTATGATCGATGGCCGCAACTTCCTGGACCGCGAAGCCATGATTCGGGCGGGGTTTCAGTATCTGGGCATCGGTCGGTAAGGATGGGTTGCTAAGGTCCTTCTAGATACACGTCGCCCTCTTAGAACGGCCATTAAGAAACTGGGTTTCTAGCCATACGGGCTTCTCTCTGAATTGAGAGAAGCCTGCTTTGTTGCCCTTAGTTTTGAGGATTAAGGCGGTTGGCCAGCAGCGCCACTCCGATCATCGGTAGCGCTACCCCCACACAGAACAGTGCCTGGCTCAGGTTAAGGGGAGTCGTGGAGAAAAGCAGATTCATCACTTCCACCTGGCTGAACATCACCTGGAGAAACATCGCGACTAAAATGCCATAGCCCATAGCTGACGCATCGCCCAGATTTATAGGTAAGCCCCGCCACCGGGCCACCAGAGAGGCCCAAAATTGTCTAATACTGAGCAAATAGATCATTCGCCCCGCTACCAGGGCTTGAATGGCCATAGTGCGTGCCAAGGGAACATCGCCCGTAGCCCGCCGAATCCACTCGAAGACGCCAAAAATCAAAATCCAGTTAAAGACTGAAATGAGGGCAATGCGCTTCAGCAGGTCCCTTGATAGGAGCGGTTGATTAGGCCGACGGGGAGGGCGGTTCATTAAATCGGGAGATTTAGGCTCAAAGGCCAGGGGTACGGTCATGGTGATGGAGTTCACCATATTCAGCCACAGCACTTGCAAGGAAAGAATCGGTAGCACATCGCCCCGGCCAATTAGCACGCTGAGCAAAATCGTCATGGACTCGCCCCCGTTGACGGGCAGAATAAAGGCAATAGCTTTCATCAAATTTCGGAACACGTTGCGGCCCTCTTCTACCGCCGCCTCGATAGCCGCAAAGTTGTCATCGGTGAGGATCATATCGGCGGCTTCTTTGGCCACCTCGGTACCGGTCTTACCCATAGCAATGCCAATATCCGCCTGCTTCAACGCCGGGGCATCATTGACGCCATCGCCCGTCATCGCCACAATGTGCCCCTTCGATTGCAGGGCTTCTACCAGTCGCAGCTTTTGCTCTGGGGCTACCCGGGCAAATACCGAGCCGCCCAGGGCGGCGTTAGTCAGCTCAGCAAACTCCAGGTTAGCCAAGTCTTGGCCCGTGTAGGCGACAACTGTTTCAGTGGGGCTGAGGCCCATACGGTCAGCAATGGCAGCGGCTGTTACTTTGTGATCACCGGTAATCATTTTTACCTCAATCCCCGCCGATTGGCAGGTCTGGACAGCTCGAATGGCCTCAGCGCGAGGTGGGTCAATCATGCCCTGGAGTCCTAACCAGACCAGGCCTGTTTTGAGGTCAGCGTGATCGATAGCGTTTTGCTGTACCACCGCTTGAGCGAAAGCTAGAACCCTGAGGCCACGGGAGGCCATGCGCTCAGCCTGAAGAAAAATGGTATCTGGATCGAGGGGAGCCTCAGTGCCATCTACCAACAGATGGCGATCGCAGCGCTCCACTACGGCCTCCACAGAACCTTTCAGTAGCATCAACTGTTGCTCATCCAACTGATTCAGGGTGGCCATGTACTGAAACGCCGACTCAAAGGGGAGGCTGTCCAGGCGAGGATGAGTTTGCTTAACCAGATCGGGCTTGAATCCGGCTTTGCGGGCGGCTACCAGCAGGGCTCCCTCGGTCGGGTCGCCCACTACCATCCAGCTATGAGCCTGGTGCTCAAGTTCGCAGCTCACAAATTATCAACACATGTAATTGGCTCTGATGCACCCAGTGAAATATTACAGACTGCACAACTAGCTATTTTCGAACCATATTTCATATCTTGTTCACAGCATACATGATATTTACACGTAGCTATATGATATTAGCTCCTGCGTGTTCTTAACCCATTTTAACTTAATGTGAAAAATCT
>JAAUUR010000307.1 GCA_012031045.1 Leptolyngbyaceae cyanobacterium SM2_5_2 | reverse complement strand
GCCGAGGCGCTGCGCATGAGCGAGGCCCGCTTCCGCGCCATGCAGGAGACGTCGATCGACGGCTTCATGCTGCTGGAGACGCTCAAGACCCACCCAGACACCGCCAACATCCCGGTGGTGGTGGTGTCGGCCAAGTCGCTGACGCCCCCAAGACCGCGCCACCTTGCAGGCCTACAGCGAGTCGGTGTGGCTCAAGGGCGGGTTTGAAACCCGTGAGCTGGTCGATCACGTGGTGAGCACGCTGGGGCACACCCCCGTGGACTTCGTGCAGTGGCGCGCCCAAGCGGAAGGCCCGTCAGCCCAGGCCGAATTGCCTGAAGAGGACGACACGCCCGACGCTGACAGCCAACACCGCCCGCTGACCGGCAAAATACGGTCGAGCACCGCCGGATCGGTGGCATCTACCTCTGGATTGCCAGCTTCGGCAATAACCCCCTGTAGGGGCTTGGCCAACTCCAGACCAGGGCGGCCTGCGGTTTGGTACCAGGCCGCAAAACTTCCTGCGACCAGGGCCAGGGCCGCCGCCAACGTAAACAGGAGCAAACGCTTGAGGAGTTTAGATAGCCGCCAACTACCCGCCGTCGAGGATGAGGCGGGCACCACACCTAAGGGTGTATCGCGGGCGGCTTCAGGGATGTCATCCAATGGCGGCATAGCTCCTAACCTGGCGTGATCGTGATTCCTTAACTAGAGTAGCGGGGAGACTGGCTGGCAACACCGTCTCATTATTATGAACATGGGGGTGGTTGCGATCGCAACCTGCCTTGACGCTCCCCTGGCCAACCCGCACCATAAAGACGCTAACCCAATTTGAGTCACCCGTTCTATGCCATCCCTAGGGGTTTTGCTGAGGTTGTACGTGCCTATTACCGTCGGGGTGCTAGTTGGCGTAGCGCTGGGTCAGATACTAGCTCAGATTAGCGATCCGAGATCGTCAATCCCTACTCTGCATCAGCGGGTTCCCCTCAGCTGGGCAAGTTCCTATTCTGGATTGGCATCCCCATTAGTATTGTGGGCTTTATGCGGCGGGCTGACCTCTCCGGGCAAATCTACTTGGCTCCGGCAGTAGCCTGGGCAGCTATGTTGCTGGGTTTGCTGTGCAGCCGCCTGTGGATTAATACCCAAGGCCAGCACTGGCCACGGCCCACTCAGGGAAGTTTCTCCCTGGCCTCTATGCTGGGTAATACCGGCTATATCGGCTATCCGGTGGTGCTGCTGTTGCCACAGTTGGGCCTCAGCGTTTTTGGCTGGGCGTTATTTTACGATGCCCTGGGCACCTGCTGGGCTCCTATGGGCTGGGGGCGATTCTGGCCTCAGAGTTCAGCGGACGACCCCAGGAAAAATCTCGCCCTGCCTGGTTAAGCTGGCTACTGGAGATTTTGCGGAACCCGATTATTTTGGCCTTTGGGGCGGGGCTGCTGCTCAAAGCCGTGGCGCTACCCGCCTGGCTCGATGTTGGCCTGTACCGATTGGCCTGGATAGTGGTAATGCTGTCTCTGGTGCTAATGGGGTTGCGAATTCAGCAACTCACCTCCTGGCGGCATGTGTCGCGGGCGGGGGCGGCGATCGCCATTAAAATGCTAATTTTACCCCTGGCCGTAGGACTAGGGCTGACGGCCCTGGGCGTAGATGGCCCGCCCCGGCTAGTGATGGTGCTGCAAGCTGGCATGCCCAGCGCCTTTTCTAACCTGGTACTGGCCGAAGCCTACGAACTGGATCGCGACCTGTCGGTAACCTGTGTGGGGCTCAGCTCTGTCGGGCTACTATTGACATTACCCGTCTGGCTGTGGGGATTTGCGCTGGGATGACACTAAATCAATTACATGGCGGCCCCATGGCTCAGGTCGGCTTGCCAATGCCGTTGCTTCAACCTGGCAGCCAGGGAGCCGCAGTCAGCCAGCTTCAAACCAGCCTGGCTCAGTTAGGTTTCTATAACGACTCCATTGATGGCCTTTACGGCAGCACCACAACCCAGGCTGTGAAAGTCTTTCAGCAAGCGAAGGTACTGCCTGCCGATGGCATTGCTGGCCCTCAAACTCAACAGGTGTTAGCCCTGGCAACGTCTCCGCCAAAGCTGGTCAGCCGCTTGGTTGTGCTTCAACCCGACTCCCTCACCTTTACGCCATTGGTAGTTGCCCTGCCCGCCTCACCCCCTTCCCCCTGGTGGTTGTTGGTGATGCCGCTGATTCCCCTGATTGGCGGCGGCCTCACCTATCTGCAACATCAGCATCAGACTAAGCGGTTGTCTAAGTTGTCTAATCAGACTTGTTCTCCACGCCAGCACCGCTAGCTGCCGCGCGCTCAGACGGTCTATTGCAAGGGTATTAACTCAAAGCAGGGACTCCTGACTTCTGACTTCTATCTCCTGACTTCTGACTTCTATCTCCTGACTCCTATCTCCTGACCCCTTATCTCCTGACCCCCATCTTCTAGGCTCACAAAACTGCCCCAGCTGACATCAATACCCCACTCCAAGCCAGTTGGCGTATATTAAATAGCTTTAAATTTAACCCGCCTGACCGCTATAAAATTTTAGACTTTTAAGTGTAAGAAATTCGAACGGCCCAGAGGGCAACCCCATGTTCTTAACTCACCTTTGCAGAGGTTGAAGCGGCGTTTAGGCCAAGGTTTTGGGTTGAAAATTTCCCGGTTGCATTCCCTAATGCTTGCGGCTCCAGGACTTTTTTAGAGGGCTCAGAGAATATTTTCTGAGCATCTTAGATTTTGTTTCAGTTAGTTTAGCTCAGCGTTCAAGACATCCTATCATCCATTTCCCTAGGTCACTCCTATGGCGTTACCCTGGATTGACGATGCATTGCTCAAAATTCCACCCCGTCCCCCATTTAGCCTGTGGTTAGATCAAGGCTTTCTATGGATGACTCGACTATTCGCCTTTGGGGTGGTTGGCATTCTCATTTATATTGCTATTTCAGTTGGGTTCGATGCTCTGCCTGCGATTAAGCGCTATGGGCCGATTTTCCTCGCCACCAGTGCTTGGAATCCCGTAGACGATGACTATGGCGCGTTGCCGATGATCTATGGCACGTTAGCGAGTTCCTTGATTGCCTTATTGCTGGCTATCCCAATTGGTGTGGGTACGGCTGTTTTTCTAAGTGAGAATTTTCTACCTCCAAAATTAAGACTAATCCTCAATTTTATGGTGGAATTGCTGGCCGCTATTCCCAGCGTGGTTTACGGCCTCTGGGGAATTTATGTCTTGATTCCCTTCCTAAAACCCATTGGTGCCTGGCTGCATGAGCACTGCGGATGGATGCCCTGGTTCAGTACTCAGTACCTTGGCCCTGGCCTGTTTCCTGCCGTGTTGATTTTGACGGTCATGATTCTGCCGTTAATTACGGCCATCTCCAGAGACTCCCTGGCATCTCTACCGCCTACCCTGCGGCAGGCCGCCCTGGGGCTAGGGGCAACCCGCTGGACAACCATCTTTCGGGTACTGATTCCAGCGGCGTTTTCGGGCATTTTTGGCGGCACTATGCTGGCCTTAGGGCGTGCTATGGGAGAAACCATGGCCGTGACGATGGTGATCGGCAACTCCAATGTGCTCAGCCCCTCTCTCCTGGCGCCAGCCAACACGATTGCCTCGCTGTTGGCTAACCAGTTTGCCGAAGCCCGAGATTGGCAGGTGGGCGCCTTGATGTACGCTGGCCTGGTGCTGTTTGCGCTAACGCTGGTGGTCAATGTGATAGCGGAATGGATTGTTAGTCGGGTGACCTATCACTAGGAGGATCCTATGGCTGCGGCCTCTAATGTTCCTACCCACGCCCACGCCGCCATGGCCGCCGTGGCCAGTCGGCCATCCTCTTACCAGCGTCTGGGGGAGGTCTTTTGGACTGGCTTAGCCGGGTTGTTTACCATTCTGGCGCTTATTCCGCTGCTGCTGGTGATTGGCTATGTCATCTATCGCGGTGCTGACCGGCTTGATCTGGAAGCCTTTACGTCACTACCGCCTACCCCCCTGGCTGAGGGAGGTGGGTTTGCCAATGCCCTCATCGGCACGGTGGTGATGGTGGCGCTGGGGGCGGCTGTAAGTGTGCCCTTTGGACTTCTGGCCGCCATTTACCTGGCGGAATTTAGCCCCGCCCCGGTCGCCCACTGGATTCGCTTTGCCACTAACGTCCTGAGTGGGGTGCCTTCTATTTTGATAGGGGTCTTTATTTGACGGTAATTTTTGTGGTGACGACCCGGAGTTTTTCGGCGATCGCCGGTGGCTTTGCCCTGGCGGCGCTCATGCTGCCCATTATCGTACGCGCTACCGACGAAGCCTTACAACTGGTACCGTCTAGTCTGCGGTGGGCGGGGTCTGGGGTTTGGGGGGCTTCGCGGTTTCAAACCATCCTCCGGGTGGTTTTACCAGCGGCTTTGCCAGCCATTGCCACCGGCGTTACCCTGGCCGTGGCCCGGGCGGCTGGCGAAACGGCCCCACTCATTTTCACGGCCCTCTTTTCTCAGTACTGGGCCAACGGGCTCTGGGAACCAACGGCTTCCCTATCGGTATTGGTCTACAACTTTGCGGCAGTTCCCTATGCTGGTCAGCGCAGCCTGGCCTGGGCTGCCTCACTCATTTTAGTGCTGCTTGTTTTACTGGCCAGCATCTTGGCTCGTGGGTCACCCGTAAATAAAACCTGGCGTGGTCGTATACCCTGCTAACTCTGCTGCTCTATCCTATGCAAAACTCTACGCTCCCAAGTCCGCCCTTATCAGCCGCCAGTCCCTGGCCGATCTTGAGTACCCAAGACCTGAATATCTACTACGGCGATTTTTTAGCCCTGCGAGATGTCACCATGGCCATCCCTGAGCACAAAATTACAGCCTTAATTGGGCCATCGGGCTGTGGCAAAAGCACCCTGCTGCGCTGCTTCAATCGGCTTAATGATCTGATCGATGGCTTCCGTCTGGAGGGCCACGTTTTTTACTACCAGCAAGACCTCTACAGCAACGCGGTGGATGCCGTTCAGGTGCGTCGCCGCATTGGGATGGTTTTTCAGCAGCCCAACCCATTCCCCAAATCCATTTACGACAACATTGCCTTTGGCGCCCGTGCCCTGGGCCTAAAGACAGATATTGACGACCTGGTAGAGCACGCTTTGCGGCAAGCCATTCTGTGGGATGAAGTGAAAGATAAACTCAAAACCAACGGTTTAGAACTCTCCGGCGGCCAGCAGCAGCGCCTTTGTATTGCGCGGGCCATTTCTGTGCAGCCGGATGTCATTCTCATGGATGAACCCTGTGCTTCTCTGGATCCAATTTCTACCCTCAAGATTGAGGAACTACTGCGGGAACTCGTCAAAACCTACACCATCGTTACGGTCACTCATAATATGCAGCAAGCCTCGCGGATTGCCGACTATACCGCCTTCTTCAACGCCCAGGCCGACCCAAAAGGCAAGCGCAGCGGTTACCTGGTGGAATACGGAGAAACCCACCAAATCTTCCAAAGCCCCAACGAGGAGGCCACTCGGCGATACATTAGCGGTCAGTTTGGCTAAGCGGCCTAAACCTAACCCTGGGCCTAGCCCAAATCTCCCCGGGGCTCTGGGTACCCTAGGGCTGAATCTTTGTATCGCGAGCCTATGCTGGCAAGAGTTTGGAGTGCATCCCTGGTGGGTCTTGATGCCCTTAAGGTAGGTGTCGAGGTGGATTTATCTGGGGGTCTGCCGGGCGTGGTCATTGTGGGCCTGCCCGATACCGCTGTGCAGGAATCGCGGGAGCGGGTTAAGGCGGCGCTGAAGAACGCCGGGTTCCCCTTCCCGATGCGGAAGGTGGTGATCAACCTCACCCCGGCAGATTTACGCAAAGAGGGGCCAATTTTTGACCTGCCGATCAGCGTTGGCATTCTGGCTGCCGCCGAGCACATCCACACCGAAGCCCTGAATGACCTGCTGTTTTGGGCGAGGTTTCTCTGGATGGCACCCTGCGGGCGGTGGCTGGGGTCTTACCGATTGCCGCCGCTGCCCAAAAACTGGGAATTCGCGGCCTGGTAGTGCCCGCCGACAATGGCTCCGAAGCCGCCGTGGTACCAGGTCTGACCGTGTATGGCTTCAACACGCTGTCTGAGGTGGCGGATTTTTTTGAATAATCCCAGCGGCTGTACGCCCGTCGTGGTTGATAATCGCACGCTGATGGCCGCCAACCATGGCGGGCTGGACTTACGCGATGTAAAAGGCCAGGCCCAGGCACGGCGAGCCCTGGAGATTGCCGCCGCTGGGGGGCACAATCTCATTTTTGTGGGGCCACCCGGCAGCGGTAAGACTATGCTGGCCCGTCGCTTGCCTTCAATTTTGCCGCCCCTACAATTTGAGGAAGCGCTGGATGTCACCCAAATTCACTCCGTTGCTGGGCTGCTGAAGGAAAAAGGAACCCTGGTCAACACCCGCCCCTTTCGCAGCCCCCATCATTCGGCATCAGGGCCATCCCTGGTGGGCGGCGGCAGCTACCCCAAACCGGGGGAA
>JAAUUR010000306.1 GCA_012031045.1 Leptolyngbyaceae cyanobacterium SM2_5_2 | reverse complement strand
GCCTCTAAAATTTGAGTCTCGCTAGCCTTATCAACTCCATAGATAATGTTCTGGCGAACAGTTGTTCTGAAATAAAAGTGTCTTGGCTAACAATGGCCATGCGCTTGCGGAAAGTATTGATTTGAAACTCTCGCAAATCAATGCCGTCTACCAGGATGCGACCGCGAGTGGGGTCGTAAAAACGTGGCAAAAGGTCTGCTAGGGTGGTTTTTCCGGCTCCAGAGGCACCGACTAAGGCAATCGTTTCACCCTTTTTGATGGATAGAGAAATGTCGTGAAGAATAGGTTCACCAGGGTTATAGGCGAAGTCAACGGACTCGAAATCAATGGAGCGTTGCAGATGGCTGAAGGGCTGGTGCCCATCTTGGAAGTAAGGTTTGTCATCCCGGCGCAAGAGATCCTTCACGGCTTCCATAGCACCCTGCGCTGAGACAAAGCTAACTCGCTGCGAATTAAGAGCTGAAATCAAAGGAGTAGTGCGCACCAGCACAAAGAGGAAAGTTAGCAACTGGGCTGACTTAAGCTGCTCGGTAGAAATCAAAAATTCATAGGAAACAACGACTAAACCAATCAGCAGGGTTGTGCCCAGAGCTTGTGTAATGGGTTGGACACTGGCTGATAGCTTAATAACTGAAAGTTGAGAGTCAAAAACCTCTCTGGTTGCTTTATAGTAACGCTTGCGCTCAAAATCTTGCGTGCCAGAGGCGTGGACGGTACGAATGCCATTGATAAATGATAGAGTAGTCGCTGTAAAGGCTTTGTTTGCTTTTGGGATATCAAAACTAGCTTCTCTAACTCTGGCATTAAGAGAATTAAGTCCTACAAATATCAGCGCGAAGGCTAGGGAGGTGGCCAGGGAAAGCTGCCAGGATAGCATAATCATGGCACCCAGATAAGCCAACAGTTTAGAGCCCTGGATGAAGAAACCAGCGAGAATATTGAAGGACTGTTGAACCTGGGTAATTTCTCCTCGGATAGTGGAGACTAGTTCCCCTGGGCTGGCCGTTGAATAGAACCGTAGCTGGAAGCTCTCTAGCTGATCAAAAACTCGACGCCTCAGGGAGTTGACTAGATTCAGGCAGGTCTTTTTGGAGTACAGGGAGGTTAAGTAATCAAAGAGAGTGCGTAGCCAGGTGGCTACTAGCAGTAGGGCAGAGAGTCGATAAACGCGGCTAGCGGGGGATGCTTCAGTCGCTAATAATATTCTGTCAAACCACTCTATTCCTGTACGGATCGGGGGCTCGTTAGGGTTGGTGAGACCTTGCAGGAAAGACGTAATCAAACCAACGGTAACCCCTTCCAGAAATGCCGAAATTAGTGCAAAAACTAGAGCCGAGATCACAACCCATTTAAAGTATCTAAACTCACGGAGAATGAGTTGATTATCCTTCCAAAAACTGGTGGCTTTAACCAGATTTCGTAAGAAGTCAGGCAATTTAAGCTTCATAGATTGATTACTTCATAAAACGAACAAAATTGACTCACTAGAGCCAGGTTTTGTTCGCAACGACTGAAACAACTAGAAATATCAAATAGCGGACTGGTAGAAACCGCAGACTTTACTCTCGATGTACAACTAGACACACGTTTCCTACCTTCTGCCCGATCGCCTAATGGCTTTCTGGGACAGGGCAAAGAGACTGAGATCGAACTGACCGTCGAAGCCCCTCTGCAAAATGCTACAGTTTGGATTGTTTTATCTTCCTTTACAAGGTTAAATGCCTCTTCCCGGATAACTTGCCAGATATCATTGGCTTCTCTCAGGGTTTAGGTCAGCATAAACATTTATCAAAGATTGCCAAAACCCTCCGGATGTTGAGGACTGGCTCTAATCAACGCTCTCGATGCTATTACTGGCGTAGACTTCCACTTTCAATAAAGTCAATCTCTCAGACTACCTACGGTCACTCTACAGACGTTATGGTGTGAACCCCCAATAGCAAGACTGACACCGCCCTGGACAGGTTCCTAACCTACCTGTTATCGGACGATGTCAGTCTCTAAGGCTAGACCGCTTTAGCTAACCCTAGACCAGGGCCTCGGCCCGCCGCTGGGTTTGCAGGTAGGGTTGCATGGCTGCCATTACCTTAGCCACACTTTCCTCCAGGGTCTCTAGATGGGTCTGGCAGTTGACATTAGGGTTGAGGGGTGGCTCGTAGGGGTCATCAATGCCGGTGAAGCTCTTGATTTCCCCAGCTCTGGCCCGTTTATAGAGGCCCTTGACATCGCGCTCTTCGCAGACTTCTAGGGGAGCGCTGACATGCACTTCGATGAAGTTGCCGATGCGATCGCGCACCTCTTCGCGCACTTCGCGGTAGGGCGAGATCGCCGATACCAGCACCATCACCCCATTGCGGGTTAGCAACTGAGCCACGAAGCCGATGCGGCGAATGTTTTCGTCGCGATCTTCCTTACTAAAGCCCAGCCCTTTGGTCAGATTTTCGCGGACGATATCGCCATCCAGGATTTCGAGGGAGTAGCCTTCGCTCTTTAGCTTTTCAGCGAGGGCTTGGGTGATGGTGGTTTTGCCGGCCCCACTTAACCCAGTAAACCAAACTGTTACGCCACGTGGTTGCATAGATATTCTCTCAACTATAGTGATAGGTTTGCAAATATTAGACCCTATAATGGGCCTCATTCACTGGCTAAGCAATGCCAGCGGGGGTTCTCATGGCCCGGGTGAGCTCAGCCGCTACCTCAGGACGGGAAAACTGCGGTGGCGGCATTTCTCCACGGCGCAACATTTCCCGCACCTTGGTACCCGACAGGTGAACCCGCTCCTCTGGGGTGCTGGGGCTAGTTTTGCTGGTGGCCATTTGATCGGTGCGAGTGCAGTAAAAAGCGTGCTCAAATTTCATGGGCACGATGCCCAGTTCACCAGGCTTGAACTCGTCGAAGATGTACTGGGCATCGTAGGTACCGTAGTAGTCACCTACACCAGCATGATCGCGGCCAACGATAAAGTGAGTGCAGCCGTAGTTTTTGCGCACCAGGGCGTGGAAAATGGCCTCCCGTGGCCCAGCATAACGCATAGCCGCCGGGTTGATAGCCAGGATGACGCGATCGCTGGGGAAGTACTTCTCCAGCAGAATCTCGTAGCAGCGCATGCGTACATCGGCGGGGATGTCATCGCTCTTAGTGGCGCCCACTAGAGGATGGAGAAATAAGCCGTCTACGGTTTCAAGGGCGCATTTTGAATGTACTCATGGGCGCGGTGAATGGGATTACGGGTTTGGAAGCCCACGACCGTCCGCCAGCCCTTGGCCTCAAACATAGCTCGCGCCGCCGCCGGGTCAATCTGGTACTGAGGAAACTGAGGGTGAGGATGCCGCTCTAGCAGCCACACCGGCCCAGCCAGATTGATCTCGCCCTGGCTGTAGACAACTTTCACGCCAGGGTGGTTGTCGTCGGTGGTACGGTAGACTTTTTCAGCCTCGTGGGCTTTGTCATAGGCGTACTTTTCAGTTAGTTCTAGCACACCAATAAACTCACCCTGGGCGTTATCTAGGCGTACCAAACTGCCCTCGGTGAGTGCATCAGCCTCAGCTTTAGAAACCGACAGCGTCACCGGAATGGCCCAGGGCAGCCCGCTCGCCAGATACATATCGTTCACCACGCTGATGTAGTCTGCCTGGCCCATAAACCCAGTTAGTGGGCTAAAAGCGCCGATCGCGATCATTTCCAGGTCAGACTGGGAACGGGCATCAAGCTGCAGGGTTGGCAAAACACTAGCTTTTTCCATAAATGCTTGACGCTGAGCCGCAGTGGCAATGCGATTAATTAGCTCACCACCGTGGGGCGCAATAGAAGATATCGATAGTGTCAAAGTAAACTCCTTCTGATTAGAAAAATAAGGATAACTATCGAACGCTAGACCCATAAACTCTAATCGTTGGTCTTGGTAGAGCGCCTGATCTGAAGGTCTAGCTTGGTTCTAGAAGGCTTAAGCCGTTGCTTATCTTTACAAAGATAAATCCCTTTTTCAGGCTAAGTCTTGGGTTATATCCGTGGTTTTCCCAGGGTTTAGGCTGAGATAAAAGATTTTCAAAGATCGCCAAAATCTTCCGGATTAAGTAAGCTTTGATTCCAGCCATGAACAGAAGGGCTTTCCATGCAAAGTCGGGGCGTACAGTGTACGCCCCGACAACGTTAGCTCTTTTCCAATGAAGATCGGAGCACCATCTCCGATTGGGTGAGATGGCTTTAGTTATAGACTTTTTGTTGCCGTGCGTAGTGTAGCTCGGTCAAGCACTGAGGTAGGAGAATTGCCGTTAAGGGTAACTAACCCCAAAGCTTGTAAATCTGCTTCTACCATCAAATGAACCAGTTCCTCAAAGGTTACTGAAGGCTGCCAGCCAAGTTTAGCTTTAGCTTTACTAGGGTCACCAATCAACAAATCAACCTCAGCCGGGCGCAGGTAGCGCTCATCAAAGGCAACATAGTCTTGCCAATTCAGGTTGACGTGACTAAATGCGAGATCTAGAAACTCTCGCACAGAGTGAGTTTCTCCCGTTGCCACAACATAGTCATCGGGTTCCTCCTGCTGGAGCATGAGCCACATGGCTTGGACATAGTCTTTGGCGTAACCCCAGTCCCGCTTAGCATCGAGATTACCCATGTAGAGCTTCTTCTGTTGTCCGGCTACAATGCGCGCCACCGCCCGAGTAATTTTGCGGGTTACAAAGGTTTCGCCGCGTCGGGGAGACTCATGGTTAAACAAAATTCCATTGCAGGCAAACATACCGTAGGATTCACGGTGGTTCAGTGTTTGCCAGTGGGCATAGACCTTAGCACAGGCGTAGGGGCTGCGGGGGTAAAAGGGTGTTGTTTCACTCTGGGGCACATCCTGTACCTTGCCGTACATCTCCGAGGAACCGGCCTGGTAGTAGCGAACTTCTATGCCCGTCCGATGGCGATAGTCGCGAATAGCTTCCAGCAGCCTTAACGTGCCCATACCGACGGCATCGGCGGTATACTCTGGCGAGTCAAAACTGACTCGTACGTGAGACTGAGCACCTAAGTTGTAAATTTCTATCGGCTGAACTTCTTCTAGGATACGGCGCAGGGTTGTGCCATCCGTGAGGTCCCCATAGTGTAAAAACAGCCGTGCTGTTTCTACATGGGGGTCTTCGTAGATGTGATCAATCCGATCCGTATTGATGGTAGACGTGCGCCGAATAATGCCGTGCACTTCATATCCTTTTTCTAATAGAAGCTCACTCAGGTAAGAGCCATCCTGACCGGTAATGCCGGTAATCAGAGCCTTTTTAGGATTAGTCATAGAGTTTAGAAAAATGAATAAACAACAAAGCTGGAGCTAGACTAGTTTTGGATACAGGCTTAACTTAGCCAATCCGGTGAAAATCTTTAACTCCCTCAAACCGGGTTTGTCTGGCTTGACGGCGAGTAAATTCCCCCACGGTGGGGTTGCCAGTAGGAGAAATAACCCCAGTAACCTGCAGCCACAGATCCTCTGGAGCTGAGGTTAAGGTGTAAGCGTTGGCCCCAACTTTACGGACGTGATACCACTCCGTTCTCTGGCAGTGGTCACACCAGAAGGCCTCGAGCCATTCGCCGGTAATGGGTACCGTACCCAAATGGGCAACCAATGTCAGGGCCGTTTTACGGCCAAAGCCGCGCTGCTGCAAATGTTCTGGCTTGCTAGCGTAGAGGGGATATTTCTGGCTCATGCTGTCGAGGTAGACCCCATGAACCGGGCAATAAATGGCTCGACGCTTAGAACGGCTACGATTGCGCTGTTGTTGTTGGGACACGCCTAGCTCCTGGATAGTAACGCTGCTATATCTCCGCTTTCTAGGAACTCATGAATAATCAGGATGAAATTTGTGCCAGCTACCAATTGGCCTCCCCCATAACTAGGCCATTATCTGCAGAGCCACAGGGTCGCTGAAACCTGTAGACCCATGCTGGTCTCCCCAAATTCAGAGCGAGCCAGTTTTTTTAGCCAACCCGGCTATCAAAAACCTGAGATAGACGACGGTTGACCCGGGTAGTGACTACTTGCTTGACAGACAGGTAGATAAAAGGTGGAATAGTGCTGAAATAGCGCTTCCACAGCCGGCCTGGTTCCTGAACTAGGCGATAGAGCCACTCTAGGCCAGAGTCTTGCACCCAGGCGGGAGCATGCTTTTTAATTCCGGCATAGATAGGAAATACACCCCCCACGCCTACCATAGCGGCCTGGATTTTATGCTTGTGCTGGTGCATCCAAATCTCTTGCTTTGGGCAACCTAAGGCTATAAACACAACCCCGGCTTGGCTGTCATTAATAGCGTTAACCACTTGTCGATCTTCTTCGGGGGTCAGTGGACGAAAGGGCAGCGGCTCCATGCCTGCAATCGCTAAATCTGGGAATTCGCGATTGAGTTGCTGCCGCATCTTGGCTAGGGTAGGGGAGTCGTGCTAACAATAAACGCCCATCCCCGTAGCTGAAGCTCGCCTACAAACCTCGCGCA
>JAAUUR010000305.1 GCA_012031045.1 Leptolyngbyaceae cyanobacterium SM2_5_2 | reverse complement strand
CTCCCTCAGGGATAGGGGTTCTGAATCCGGCTCCCCTTCTCCCCTAGGGAGAAGGGGTTGGGGGATGAGGGCAAAGACTAGACATTTTATTAGTTGGATTACTCTAAAGTAATTTCAAGGATAGTTCTGATTATCCGGCAAGTTTGCTGAATTAAATTTGAATTCTGATTCAACTTGAAGTGCAGTTGAAGTTCAGTCAAATTCCAGGTGACATTAGTGCCAAGATGTAATTTTATAGAAACAGGAACATCAGTCGGGCATCTTACCTGAGCGGTCTCAACGCCATACCGAGGCTAGCGGAGAATTCGCCCTGCACCCTCCCCCTGTGACCACGTTAGGAAGAGACAAGGTATCTAATGACTATCCAGAAAGACGGCATTGCCCCCCACGGCGGCACCCTGATTAATCGCCTGGCCACCCCTGAGCAGCAGGCTATATTTTTAGATAAAGCGGCCCTGCTGCCCTGCGTTACCCTTGATGAGCGGGCCTTTTCAGATTTAGTAATGATCGCCATCGGTGGCTTTAGCCCCCTGGCTGGGTTCATGAAGCAGGCCGACTATAATACGGTCGTCACTGATATGCGCCTGGCCAACGGGCTGCCCTGGGCGATTCCGGTGACGTTGTCGGTTAGTGAGGCGGTGGCGGCGCCGCTGCAAGAAGGCACCCTGGTGCGTTTGGATGATCCTACTGGACGCTTCGTGGGCGTACTGGAACTGGAGGAAAAGTACACCTACGACAAGACCCGCGAAGCTATTAACGTCTACCGGACTGACGAAGAACAGCACCCTGGCGTTAAGGTAGTCTACGAGCAGGGTGCGGTAAACCTGGCTGGGCCAGTCTGGCTAATGCAGCGCGATCCGCATCCCCTCTTTCCCAAGTACCAGATTGATCCAGCTGAATCACGGGCGCTATTTCGGGAGCGGGGCTGGAAAACCGTAGTCGGCTTTCAAACCCGCAACCCCATCCACCGTGCCCATGAATACATCCAAAAGTGTGCTCTAGAGACCGTGGATGGGTTGTTCCTGCATCCGCTGGTCGGCGCGACTAAATCCGACGATATCCCCGCCGATGTACGGATGCGCTGCTACGAAATCATGCTGGAGCACTACTTTCCCCAAGAGCGGGTAATTCTTGCGATCAATCCTTCCGCAATGCGCTACGCTGGGCCTAGGGAAGCTATATTCCATGCGCTCATTCGCAAGAATTATGGCTGCACCCACTTTATTGTGGGCCGCGACCATGCTGGGGTTGGCGACTACTACGGCACCTACGATGCTCAATACATCTTCGATGAGTTTGAGCTGGGGAGTTGGGGATTGTGCCCATGAAGTTTGAGCACGCCTTTTACTGCACCCGCACCGGCGGTATGGCCACGTCTAAAACCAGCCCTAGCACTAAGGAAGAGCGCATCCACCTGTCGGGCACAAAGGTGCGAGAAATGCTGCGCCGGGGCGAACTCCCCCCGCCAGAGTTTTCTCGGCCTGAGGTGGCGGCAGAATTGGCGAAGGCTATGCGCATTCCCGAAGCCGTCAGCGTATAGGATGCAAGCAATTCGGTGACATCAGGACGACGGGCGTTTCTGCAACAGGCGAGTCTGGCGCTGGCGGCGCTGGGCCTGGGGGGAACTACCCTATTGTCGGAGTTTGGCCAGTACTCTCAAGCGCTGGCCAAACCTGCCCGGCGTAAGCTGGCCCTCCTAATCGGCATTAATCAATATCCTGAGCGAGCGATTGATCCGATCCTGGCGCAGGATGTTGCCCTTAGGGGCTGCCTCACGGATGTTGAACTCCAGCGCCAGTTACTGATACATCGGTTTGGCTTTCAGCCCGTTGATATTTTCACCCTGACGAACCAGGAGGCTACCCGCGCCGCTATTTTGGAGGCTATTGATCAGCATTTGGTGCAGCAGGCCGACAGTTATGATGTGGTGCTGCTGCACTTTAGCGGCTACGGCAGCCAGGTGCGGCTTGATGTCAACCCCAGCCATACCGAGTTGGCCTGGGTAACGGTGGATAGCCGCCTACCCAGCGAAGAAAAACCAGCCCTGGCCGACTTGCTGGAAGCTGAACTGATAGACCGGCTACAAAGCCTCGCCACCCCTAATCTGACCACGGTAATTGATGCAGGTAGCCAAGATGCTGGCTACCTGCGCTGGGGGAATGACCGGGTACGAGCCCGCCCAACCGTGCCTACGGGTGCGTGGCCAAATTCCTTCAGCGGCAATCCCAATCGTTTCACTGAGGCGCCTACCCCGTGGCCAGGGCTTTTACTACGGGCTGGGGAGCCTGTGTTAGAAGCTCAGTGGGACGGCTTCAGCGCTGGCCTTTTGACCTACGCCCTGACTCAGGTTCTCTGGCAAACCCTGCCCGACCCCAATCCCAAAGTTTTAATTCAGCGGTTCGATGATCGCGTCTACCAGGGGGCCGGCCCCAACCAACCGCCTACCCTGACCGAAAGCCCTGTGAAGACTGGGCTACTTGCCTATGCCCTACCGGCGCAAATCCCCAACGCCGACGGGGTGATATGGCCCGCCACCGATGACGACCGGCCCCTCTCTCTCTGGCTAGGAGGGATTGCTCCTGACGTATTGAGATACCTCCAACCGGGAGCGCGCCTGTTGACGGTGCCCGCTACAGACTCCGGCAACGAAGCCCTAGCCAAGCTTACCGATGCCCTAGAACTGCGGCTGGAATCGCGCACTGGGCTCAAAGGCACGGCTAAGCGGGTTGATGCTACAGCCAAATTGCCTGCAACGGCCCAGCCACTCTACGAAAAGGTGCGCCTGCTACCCCATACCATTGAACTGGTTGTTGCCTTGGATAGTCAACTCCAGCGGGTGGAGCGGGTCGATGCTACCAGCGCCTTAGCCAGCATCCCCTTTGTAGCCTCAATTCCGGTTGGTGAGCGGAAGGCTGATTGTTTGTTTGGCCGACTGACTTTGGGGCCAGTGCCTACCCTAACGGCCTCTCTACCCAGTACGCCAGAGGCCGGCAACCTGGCCAAACTTGGCAGCGACAAACCCCTAGAGAGTAGCTACGGGTTGTTTACCCCCAACCGCAATCTGGTACCGGGTACCGTACTCCCCAAGGAAGAAGCCGTTAAGACAGCCATTAACCGACTGACCCCCAACTTTCAGCTCTTACTAGCTCAGAAATTAGTACGATTGACCGAAAACCGGACAGCGTCGTGGCTAGGGGTAAGTGTTGCCCTGGAAGCTCTCCAGCCTAAGGCTAAACCACTTCTCCAGCAGCAGACCGAACGCAGTAGCTCCACGGGTTTATTGTCTGCCGCCTTGGGTAAAGCTCTGCCTGGCCAGCCTGTGGGCTTAGACACGGTCGATCTTTCCCAGGCTACCCGCCTGCTTTATCGGGTAGCCAGCCGTTGCGATCAACCACTCTTTTTACTGGTCATCAGCTTTGATAGTCGTAGCGAATGTTCAGCGTTGCTGCTGCGGCCAGAATCAGCCACCGGCCAGGAGGTAGACAGTACTCTTCCCGCCGCCGTCCTCGCCCCTCGCCAAACCCAGGTCATTCCTGGGCATGGCAATGGCTGGAGCATTCCTGGTTCGGTAACCAGCATCGAAACCTACCTGATTTTTAGTGTGCAACCACTCCAGCGCTGCCTGGAGGTGCTGAGCCTAGACGGCGTGCTTAACCCTCTCCAAACCGAGCTTCAGCGCGTTAGCCAGCCCCTTAAATTAGCTCAGGCCCTGCTTCAAGACTTAAATAGTGATGGGGCAGGCAGCGATGCCTACGCCCTCAGACAAGATCGGTGGGCCACCTTTCGGTTTAACTGCGCTGTCAACCGCGCCTGACTTTGCCTGCTGCGGTTACCGCTCAACCTTGTGAGAAATAAAAGTCAGCAAACTATGGCATGATGACGGCTGAGTAGAGTGCTCTGGTTCAGCCAACGCCCCTACTCAGGGGCTCAAATATACACCAAGGTCATGGTAGGTCTGGCAATTCACACCACTAGCCCAGAGCTGGGGCTCGCCATCAGTAACTTTAAGGATGACACGCGGCAGCAGAGCTGGGCCTTTGGCTATGACCTATCCACCCACCTGCATCCTACCCTGATGGAGTTTTTGCGCCCCTATCAGTGGACAGACCTCTCCTTTCTGGCGGTAGCTCGTGGGCCAGGGGGGTTTACGGGCACTCGTATCGGTGTAGTTACCGCTCGCACCCTGGCTCAGCAGCTCAATCTCCCGCTATTTGGCATTTCAAGTTTGGCGGCCATGGTTCGGTGGGCCATTGACCAGGATCCCAGCCTCCTGAGCGACCCATCCGGGGTGATTGCCGTGGACATGAAAGCTCAGCGAGACATGCGCTTTGTTGCCATTTATCGCCCTACTGCCACGGGGTTAACCGCCCTTCAGCCTGACCAAGTGATGCCCCCGGCCACCTGGGAAACCACCCTGGCCAGTTGGCCAACTCCTGTCACCCGCATTACTGCCGAGGCCGACCAGGGTAAAACCGCCCTCCAGGTGTTAACCCTGGCTCATCAAGCCTTGCAGCAGGGCATCTGCCCCCACTGGTCCGAGGTGCTGCCTTACTATGGGCAGCATCCGGTGGACAGCTAAGGGATTGGGGATTTTGGATTAGGGATTTTGGATTGGGGATTTTGGATTTCTCTTCCTCAAAGGGCTACTAGGTACACACATTTGGCCCTCACCCCCTCAGTCCCCCTCTCCCAAAAATAGGCAGAGGGGGAGGCCGGACAAGCCCTTCCGGCTCCCCTGCTGCCGTTCTGGGAGTAGGGGCTGGGGGTAGGGCTTTGCCCGTGCGCAGCAGAGGGAACCCCTCATGCCGCAAAGTTTTCAGGACTTGTGTGTACTTAGTAGCCTCAAAGGGACGGAGATGGATTATCCGATGGATTACTTCCGGGTAGTATGGCCACAGAAGTTTGCTAATTTCGAGATCGCCCGCTCCAGCACCTGCGGCCCATGCACCAGAGCCAAACGCACATACCCCTCGCCCGCTTTGCCAAAACCCAAACCAGGGGAGAGGGCAACGCCCGTGGCTTCTACCAGGCCAGTACAAAATTCGATGGAACGCTCTGCCCAAGGTTCTGGGAGTTTGGCCCAAAGGTACATGGTGGCATCCGGGGTAGGTACCAACCAGCCCATGCCCTGAAGGGCCTGCACAGCGGCATCGCGGCGCTGGCGAAAGGTGCTGATCATAGCCTGAACACTGTCCTGGGGGCCAGTGAGGGCGGCGATCGCCCCCCGCTGGATGCCGGGATACTGGTTAAAGTCCACATTGGCTTTGACCTGCCGCAGGGCTCGAATTAGATCGGCGTTACCAATGGCATAGCCTACCCGAAAGCCCCCCATCGCCGTAGGACTTGGACATGGAGAAAAACTCAATGGACACGGTTTTCTCCCGATCAGCCTGAAGCACGGAGACAGCTGGCTGGCCGGTAAAGGTGAGGTCAGCGTAGGGAAAGTCATGGGCCAGCACCAGGTTGTGCTGCTGACAAAAGGCAACGGCACCTTGCCAGAACTCCAGGGACGCCGTGGCGGTGGTGGGATTGTGGGGATAGCTCAGAACCATCAGACGTGATTGTTCCAGCACCGCTGTAGGAATCTCCGTAAAATCCGGCAAAAAGCCATTTTCAGCTCGCAGCGGCATAGGATAAATCTGCCCGCTGGCCAGATACACCCCGCCCGCGTGGGAGGGATAACCCGGATCCATCAACAGAGCAAAATCCCCCGGATTAAGAATGGCCAGGGGCAGGTGGGCGGTGCCTTCCTGGGAACCAATCAGCAGTAGCACTTCGGTTTCGGGGTCAACAGGAATACCAAATTTGTTGGTGTACCAGTGAGCCGCTGCTTCCCGAAATGCTTGGGTGCCGGAAAACAGGCAGTAGCCGTGGGTGCTAGTATCCGTTAAAGCGGTGGCGATCGCTCAAGCACATGGGGAGCCACGGGCAAATCTGACGAGCCCAGGGATAGATCAATAATGTCCTGGCCTGCAGCTCTTGCCCTAGCCTTGGCCCGATCCATATCGGCAAAGACATTGGCCTGAAGCGGCTGCATACGCTGCGCGATGTGCATGGAAACGATCCTCGCGGAATCTTGGTCTGAATCTAAGGCTTGGGGGGCATCAACCTGAGGTGGCACAGGGTTCTGGGGAAGAATTTAGGAGCCAGAAGCTTTTCATACCAGCACTTCTAGCTTCTAGCTCCTAGATTCCAAGCTCTGTAGCCATACCGGCTTAAGCGGATACTCAGTTTGAGTTTCAAGGTTTTAGGCCAAACATTTCCTTGCCCCCTAAGCCTCAAGCCCTAGACCTCTGACGTTAAGCCTTACAGTTGATCAATCTGTGCCCGCAGTTCCTCTAGCTCGGCATCCACTTCGGCACTTGAGGCAGCGGCTGGAGTGCCTCGGCGGGGGGGAAGTTGCTCCTGGCTAACACTGCCACCCGACAACTGAGCCTTCATGGCGGCCAGTTCAAAGTCACATCACCGCCTGCTTCCAAGGAAGCAAACTG
>JAAUUR010000304.1 GCA_012031045.1 Leptolyngbyaceae cyanobacterium SM2_5_2 | reverse complement strand
GGGAGCAAGGGAGCCGGAACGGTCAAAGTCCCTCTTCCGCCCTGGGAGAGGGATTTAGGGAGAGGGCAAAGCCCATAACGCATGGGAAAGTTGTAGGATGGGCAAAGCTTGCGTGCCCATCAAAAAACCGCTCTGACTTCTGACTATGGTTATCGCAGTACAGTCTCAGCCCTCTTCGGAGGCTCTGGCATCCAGAATGGTTTTGCAAGGCATTAGCTGGCAAACCTATCGAGCCCTGGTGCGAGAGCTAGAGCCCCAGGCGGGTAAGCGGCTGACCTACGACAACAGCCTGCTGGAAATTTGGATGCCTCTACCGCCCCATGAAATTTATAAGCGTCGATTAGGTCGCCTAATCGAGATTGTGACCGAGGTATTGAACATTGAAATTGCCAGTCTAAGTTCGGCTACCTGGAGCCGAGCTGACCTGGCTAAGGGGGTTGAGGCGGATGAGTGCTACTACATCCAAAATGAAGCGGCGGTGCGCGGCAGGCTAACCATTGACCTCACGGTAGACCCACCACCAGATTTAGCCATTGAAATCGACATCACCAGCCTATCGCTTCCCCGGCTGCCCATTTATGCGGCGCTGGGCATTCCAGAGGTGTGGCAGTTTGATGGGGAGCAGGTCATCTTTTTACAGCTCAACCAGGATGGCTATAGTCAGGTCAGTCAATCCATCGCGCTGCCCAGGCTAACGCAAGACGTGGTGCAACACTGGCTGATGCAGTCCTTGCAAATGGGCGAAACCAGCTGGGCCAAAGCATTACGCCGTTGGGCCGAGAGTGTATAACCCAGCTTAGGGGTGGGTTCCCCTAACCCCTCCCCCAGAGGGGAACCCGACCCCTAACCCTCCCCTCCCTGGAGGGGTGCCCGTTCACGTAGTGTTCCGCAGGAAAGGGCGGGGTGGGTCAACTTAAACAAAAGAGCTAGTGACTGTGAAAGATTAGTAAAGGTTCCCAACCTTAACTAATCCCTCCGGATTGCACCGGAGCAACTCTGAAAATCAGTAACGCATTCTTTTAGTAAATCCTATGGCTTACGTATCTGCTTCTACCGCCAGAGCTGGCGAGGGTTCCTTTGGGTCTGGCAATATTAGTCGTATTGTGGGCCTGGTTTGTGTAGTAGGCTTTTTGTTTGACATGCTGGTGCTGTTCTTGCCCCCTGAGCTTGGCAATGTAGAATGGCGGATTGGTTTTATGCAAGCGTTTGCTAACCGCAGCGTAATTTTACTTTTTGGCATTGCCCTATTAATCTACGGCAGTGTGGGCAACAGCCGCAGCCGTCTTAAAGTGGTTTCGCAGTTTTCAATGGTGCTGGGCTTAGTATTTTTTCTACTCAGCTTACTGTCTATCGTCGATAGCATTCAGCTCAATCAGCGGGCTGTCAGCGCTATTAGCAGCCAGGAAACCCAGCTGCAAACCCAAATTCGGGATGCTCAAACTAACCCCGGTAGCCTACCAGAAAACATCAACCCTGACCAACTTCAGGAGTTTTCTCAGCAGCTTACGGCCCAGGCCGATACCCTAAAGCGCAATGCTAAGCGCACGGTATTAAAAACTGGTATTTCAAACATTGGTAACTTACTGCTGGTAGGAGCTGGGTTGGTTGGCCTGGGCCGCAGCGGTATGGCCCTATCACGGTCTAGAGGATAACGGCTATGAGGCCACAAAAATGGCTAGCCCCCTGCCGCCCCTGGTTCCAGCACAATTTGAAGACCTATCATGGTCGCCTGGTGCTGGCAGGCTTAGGGGTAGGGCTCATTTACTTACCCTTCTGGCTCTACGACATCATCCTTGGCACCATCAATGGAGCCGCGAGTCTGCTACTCGTCTCGGCCTCTGGCCTGGGCCTCTACCAACTCTGGACTCAGCGCCACAGCCTGGCTCAACTCACGGCCTCAAGCGAAGACCGCTGGCTGGGCCATTTGATCATTTGGGTGGGGTTAGGGGCGGCACCCTTTGGCTTTGGGGCCGAATGGTCGCAAAAGCTGATCTGGTTAATGATTTTGGCCGGTATCGCCATTAGCACCTGGGGGTTAGGAGTCTTTTCTCGCTACCCGGCGGCTATTTTTCTAACGGCAGTGGGGTTGTTTCCTCAGCCCACTACGGTGGGTAAGGCCGTGTGGGATGCCTTTACCCCCCCGAACTACTGGAGCGAGTGATGGCCTGGCTGGGGGGGGTGGGTCTGCGGTTAATTGGCCAGGCGGCAGAGGTTAACCAAACGCTGATCTCCCTACCCGCTGGCACCGTCCGGGTAGATTGGGGCTGTAGTGGCTATGACCTGGCCTGTATTGCCGCGGTGGCCAGCTTGTTAATGGGGCTGTATTTTAACCAATCGTTTTGGAATACGGTGGCGTTAATTATCGTTGGCATCATGCTGGCCCTGGTGGCTAATATTCCCCGCATTATGCTGATGACCATGGCGGCAGCCTATTGGGGGCCAGAATCCTTTGAATTTTGGCATGGCTTTTGGGGAGGTCAAATCTTTTTGACTATTCTGTTTACGGTTCACTATTATGTGGTGATGGCGTTGATTAATAAGCAATCTCCTCAGCCTAAATCCCATTGATTCAACTACTTTGATAAATCCTGATTTAAAGCCCGAATAATGAGTAATTTATGTCCGGGTTTTTAAGTAAGTTTCTGTATAGATGAATAGATTGGCAGTCTTAGCCACCGAGCACACGGAGACCGTTCTATGACCCGACGCTGCGATCGCAACCGCAAACGCTCTAAACGACGAGCGATTTGCTGCCCCACCCACGGCTGTCATCTCGAGAGTGTGAGCCCGAAGCGATCGCTCTTTGCCGATCAACCCGCTCACCTCCAGGCCCGTGGCATGAGCCGCAAGCACGCCCTCATGGTAGTGGCCAGCCACACCGCCGTATCCCTGGAGGGCGAATGGTTAGAAGCCTTTTGGTGCGATGAGTGCCAGGAAACCACCTGGTACCATGTCCGCAAGGTGGGCGATCGGGCCTACAGTCTTTCGGTGGCTCCTAAAGAGCTTTGGCTCCAGGCCCAGGGGGTCATTCATCCCCACGGCAACCCCTCGGTGGGTGAGTTCACTCGCCGCAGTGCTTACATGACCGGGGTGCAGGGCAAGCGGCAGTTTAGCTTTATGACTTAGCCCCAGGTTTACCCCACCCCACTCAAAATCAACCCTGTTCGATTTTGGGAGTCAGAACTTCGACGGTCTACGGATCTCAGTTCCTCCCTCCGCCGCCCCCTCTGCCATATAGCACGGGGCCGTAGGAGGGGGTAGCTGTGCCGGTAAAGCGATGCTAGTTCAGAACCCCGGTTTCTCAAAGAAACCGGGGTTCTAGCCACACTGTACCAATCCCCTAGCGCGTTAACATAGAGCTAGCATTGCAAGGCAGAAGTAAGAAGGCAAAAGGCAGAAAGGGAATTCCATATCACGCAAGGATTCGCGCTTTAGCTAATCGGTGGGTTATTTTCGCCTCAGAGTACTGGAGACAGCGTAAACGCTATGGTACTAAGTTCTATCGGTGAAGTAGTCAAAAATGGGGTGCGCTTTGATATGAAGAACTGGGGGGCCGGTTTACCCGATGGTTCAAATTTGCCCGCCGCTATTGACCAGTTCTTTAACCTGCTGGATAGTCGAGAGATTGACTATCTATTGGTAGGAGGCATTGCGCTATTAAACTACATTGATGGCCGCAACACCCAGGATATTGATTTCATCCTGGCAAAGTTAGCGTTAGATAACCTTCCTGAAGTATCCGTAGTTGAAGAAAACCGAGACTTTGCCCGTGGCCAATATGGTGAGCTACAAATTGATTTTCTTCTGACCAGTAATCGTCTGTTTGAGCAGGTCTGGCTCAAACTTACGGGAGAGACACAACCATTGGTTGAACGCTCAGTTCGCATCAGCACCGTAGATGGCCTGGTGCTTTTGAAGCTCTATGCGCTGCCCTCCCTCTATCGACAGGGAAAGTTTGACCGGGTCAGTCTTTATGAGGGCGACTTAACCCAGCTGTTGCTCCGGTATGAGGTTGATCTAGATAGGCTACTGCAAGAGCTAGCGACCCACGTCATTCCCAGCGACTTGGTAGAGATTCGCCGCATTGTGGCTGATATCGAAACTCGCGTTCAGCGATTTAGAGAACAGCAGCAGCGTTTTTCTAGGCCAGAGGAAGATGCCGACCTGATTGATTAACCCGGTTGACCGACAAAACCCTAAGGGTAGTTGGGTGGCGCGCTAGCAGAACCCAACAAAACCAGCTCCGGTGTTGGGTTCCACTACAGTTCAGAAACCCGGTTTCTTTGAGAAACCGGGTTTCTAGCCAATTCATTTTTTATCCGCTAACACTCTATAAAAACCTGTGTATAAGAATCTGCGTGCAACGCTTAATACCCCCGCTTACCGGCTGATTGGCGCAACGGCGGCTAAAACTGGTCGCTGCTGGCCCTTAACTTGGCCACTAACCTGTTCAGCGCCCTCATGGAGGGCAGCACGCCTGGGGATTATTTACCTGGCTATTTCGGTTTTGTCTGATGGGGGCAGGGGGCACAATCGCCGGGGGTAGAGCGGGTGTTAGCTGCCCTGCCGCTGCCGGAGGGCTATGTGTTTATTGGGTTGCTGGGGGTAGCCGTAGTGCTGCAAACGATGCTGGCGCTAAGTAACTATGCGAATAAGGTAAGTGCGGCTTACCTATCGGCCCGGGCGCAGCCCCAGGTCACCGGGCGGGTGTTTGAGCAAATTATGTCTTTTAGTTTTGCCTGCGCCAGCCACTACAAGGTGGGGGGACTTAGTGATGTATGCAACATCAGCAGCAAGCACTGTTAATCAGCAGATTCAAATTCTTAATGGTTTTATTGTTAGCTTATCCTTTACCTTAGTTTATTCAGCCATACTACTTTCGCTTTCTCCCCTACTTGCTATGGCGGCAGTTATCTTGGCAGTCACTATAGTCTTAGTCCAGCAAAGGCTACTGCCTCAGTTGCGAGACGCTGCACAAAAACTAATGTCTTCTCAAGTTGAGGTTTCAAAGAGAATGACAGAAAATATTCAAGCCTTGCGGCTATTGCATACCTTTGGTACACAGAAAAGAGCAGCAGAGGAAGTATCCGATTTACTTCAGATCATCCAATTTCAATTACAAAAACGTGCAAAAATCTTATTTCTACCTGATCCAATTTTAGAAGTTTTGCCAATGCTAACTCTAGCTATTTTAGCTGGGTTAGCTTACAGTTTAAGTACAACGCCAGAAACACTGCTGCCTATGCTGCTAACATTTTTAGTAGCACTTCAGCGATTAGCGATTCGAATTCGAGGAGTTTCTGGAACGTTTACAGCTTTAGCTGATAATAGTGCCAGCTTGCAGCGCTTAAATACAGTTTTAGAAACTCGAGACAAGGAATTTAGCCTTGGTGGTGGCGAAACATTTAAATCTCTTGAGAAAGATATCATATTCGATAACGTTAGCCTATCTTATATGAGTGGATGGGAATTCGCTTTAAAGAATATAGGCTTCACTAATACCTAAAATAAGGTCACAGCATTGGTAGGTCAGTCAGGCGCAGGTAAGTCATCAATTGTTGATTTGCTTATTGGTCTATACCAACCCACTGCGGGGCAAATTACAATAAATGGTAAGCGCCTGGAGCAGTATAACCAGGCCAGCTGGCGGCAGCGAATTGGTGTAGTTAGCCAGGATACGTTTATTTTTAACACCAGCATTCTAGAGAACCTCCGCTACGGGTCACCAAATGTCAACTTAGAAGAAGTCATGGCGGCGGCTAAGGCCGCCCAGGCCCATCACTTTATTATGGATTTGCCTGAGGGCTATGCCACGATGGTGGGGGAGCGAGGCTATCGGTTATCGGGAGGTCAACGGCAGCGGTTGGCTCTGGCCAGGGCTATTTTAAAGCAGCCAGAGATTTTGATTTTAGATGAAGCGACGAGTGCATTAGATAGTGAGTCTGAGCGGCTAATTCAACGAGACTACTGCATTAATTCAAAAAATCGGACTGTAATAATAATAGCTCATCGTTTATCCACAATTGTGAAGTCTGATCAAATCTTGGTTTAGAAATGGGCAATTAATAGAAAAAGGAATACATAAATTTTTGATAAAAAATCAGGGAAGGTATGCACATTATTGGCATCTGCAAACCACATAGATAGCTTTTTAAAGATTAGATATGATTATTTTGCCTCCTTCCATAGCAACGAGAAATTTACCTGTCAACTTTCAAAAACATGACAATAACCTGTTTCAAAGGGAAACACATAAATGTATACCTCAGACAGTTTTACATGAGAAGCAAAAAATAATTTTCTCCTTTAAAGGTGATTCTTTAGAGCTTAATGAATTATCTACAAAAAATTCTCTCGAGAATAATCCCAGTAAATTCCTTAGCAAAAAATCGATTCAACTTGTTAGGAATAATTTCTCTTCAAATAAGAATGAAAGAAATCTAACATATGTATGGATCATTGATAGTGTCTCGCATTCATATTTTCACTGGCTGATGGATTCAATTC
>JAAUUR010000303.1 GCA_012031045.1 Leptolyngbyaceae cyanobacterium SM2_5_2 | reverse complement strand
CAAAAACGGCCCCGCAGGTCATCAAGCGGAATCTGATACCAATTTTCATAGGTTCGGTTGTTGAAAATATAGCGTTGCTCAATGTCCACAGAGCAGATCAGCACCGGCAGCGCGTTTGTGGTTAGGCGCAGCCGTGCTTCACTCTGGCGCAGGGCCGCTTCGGTCTGGATGCGATCGCGAATCTCCTGCCGTAGCTGTTGATTGGTCTGCACCAGTTGCTCAGAGCGTTGCTCTACCTGGGCTTCCAGATTATCCAACAGCTGGGCCTGGGCGATGGCCACGCCCAGGTGGTTCGCCAACTGCTGCAAGAGCTCAATTTCAAAGGTCTCCCACTGGCGCGGGCGATCGCACTGGCTGACCGTCAGTAGCCCCCACAGCTGCTCGCCAGCATAAATGGCCATTTCAATACAGGCTTGAGCGCCCCACTGCTTCAAAAATGTCGAGCTCTGGAGAGATCCGCATTCCCCATTTAGATCGTTACAGGCACAGACCGAAGCCATGGTATCCGCCATGGGCTTCAGCCTCGCCACTGGCTGATGTAAGGCCGTAGCAGCGTTCGTTCCGGGGCGGATCGCTTCTTGGATGACCTGGCCCGTTTGCCCAGGCCCACACTGAATAATGACCACGCGATCACAGTCGAGCAGCGATCGCGCTTCCACTACGGCTGTTTTTAAAATCTCGCTGAGTTCAAGGGATTCGCGAATTCTGCGGGTAATTTCGCTCAGCAGCTGAGCCTGCTGATACTGCTGAGCCAGGGTTTGTTCGGTCTGGCGCTGTTCCGTCACGTCAATGCCGGTACCGATGACGTATTCAACCGCGCCAGCCGTATCCTTTAATAGGGTGTTTGACCAGCTAATTAGTCTGCGGGTACCATTCTTACAAAGCCAGTGGTTCTCATGCTGGCTAGGCTCTTGTGCCCGCTTAACCTGGTCAAAAACAGCCTGAATATCGGCTCGTTCTGTGGGCGGAATCAACACATCCCAGATTTCTCGGTTGTAGACTTCATCGGCGGTGTAGCCCGATGTGTGTTCACAGGCCTGGTTGAATCTGATGATATGGCCCCTGCGATCGAGCACGACGACGAGCGCTCCCACCGTATCCAGCACGGCGGTAATGAAATTACGTTCCTGCCTCAGAGCCTCGTTGGTTTGCACAAGCTGCGCCGCTTGCAGCCCGAATCGCTCCTCCAGGGATCGATGGGCAGCCTGTAAAACCAGCTCCAGTTGCTGACGTTCAGCTATTTCTGTTTTCAAGGCTTGATTCGTCTCCTGGAGCTGCTGATTGGCCCTACCCAACTCAACCGTCTGGGCCTCACCCAGTTGCTGGAGCTGCTCAATATCAGCCAGCATCTCCATCGGATCGAAAATTTGCAGCAAACTGGTCTGGGTCACAATCCCCGCTAGCCCCCCCGCTTCATTCGCCACCACTAAACGGCGAGTATGTCGCCGCTGCATTTCTTGATGGGCGGTCCAGAGGGTATCTTGCGGGCACAGCAAAAACAGGGGGGTACTCATGACAGCCTGGGCCAGGGTTTGCCCCAGCGATAGCCCTAAGGTCTGGAATTGAACGATGTCTCGTTCCGTCACAATGCCGATAGGCACGAGTAACCGCAAGCTACCCTGCTGTTTGGCCTCGGTAATGACGATGCAACTCACCCGGTGCTGGGTCATCTGTCGAGCTAGGTCAAGCAGGGTGGCGGTGGCAGTCGCCTGAATCACCGTTCGGCTCATTACCTCCCCCACCCGCCTGAGTTTGAGAAAGTTAAACGGTTGCAGACCCCTGCGAATGCTGGCTAGGGTCACCAGTCCAAGTAGGGTTCCAGCCTCGTCCACAATGGGTAGGTGCCGAATCCGGTGCTGCTTTAGAGTGGCCAGCACGGTGAACAGACTATCCACCTCGGATCGCTTGAGGGTAATGATCGGCTGGGTCATGGCTTCGGCGATCGTCACCGCCTCGATATCAGTGCCCTCAGCGATTAACCGCACCAAGTCTCGTTCGGTAAAGATACCCAGGAGCTGGTTGTCAGCTACGATCAGGGCACAACTGGCCTGACTTTGCGGCTCAGAGTAACGCCCATCGAGTTCAGGTTCAGAGGGTTCAGGTTCAGAGGGTTCAGGTTTAGAGGGTTCAGACTCAGAGCGTTTACAAGTCTGACCTGTCGCCTGACTCATCTGCTGTACTACGAGGGCAACGGTCATATCTGGCCCCACCGTTAGGGGGCGGGGAGCCAGTATTTGTTCAACAGTCAGGAGTTGAAAGGATCGGGGGTTAGTGGCTGGCATGGTGGGTCAAACCTGATTGCTGTTCTTCATAACTCCCTCAGATTTTTATCCTAGGTTGAGACTACAGCACCTGAGGGTAATCGCAATGGAATTTCTCTACTGTTTTGCCAATGCCAGTCTGACTCACAGAATTTTAGATTACTTGCTGAGACGGGTGAAATCCCAGGTTGATTGTGTCACCGTCATTTATTTAAATGATTGCTGGGTCATCCGTCTGAAGCTAAATGCATATCTAGATCCTAAATGTTGTGACGATTGCTGGGCCTTTCTGAGCGAAAACGGTAGCCCTTATTATCCGTCCCCGAGGGTTGATCTGGCTTTTCATGCCCTTGATACCGCCTGTGCCCCTACCCAGGTGATGAATCGCCACCATGTGGCCATCGTGTCCCACGGGACGCCCAATCCAGAAGAAGTAAGCTGTTTTCAAGAACAATTTGTGGCGGGTTTAGGATACTGCCCCCAAAGCTTAGGCTAACACCGCTTAGGCGACGTCTGGAAAATAGTTGCCCTAGTGGTGGGCAATGCCCACCCTACAGCGGCTAAGTCGCTGGATAATGGTGGGATCTTCTTTTCTGGACATCTCCTGACTCCAGAACTCGTCATACTTCGTCATCAGCGAACCTTTGCAACCGGTTCAAAATCCGATTGGGCAACTCGGCTGTCATGACCGACTTATGGATAAAGTCATCGGCCCCAACTTTGAAGGCCTGCTGCAAAGTTAGAGCATCCCCATGCACTGTCAAAAATAAAATTGGCAGATGTCGCCATCTCTCATCCGCTCGCAAGACCTGGCAAAGGTCTAAGCCATTCACCTCTGGCATTTCCACATCCAGCACCAGCAGGTGCGGCTGTACCCTCTTCAGCACATCCCAGAGCTGAGTTGGATCGGTCAGGGTCGTTAGCTGCATCCCCCAGGGCGACAAAAGGGGGCGAAGCAGGTTTAAAACTAGGACATCGTCATCGACTACGACTACTTTAAAGGCCGTACCCTCTGGCTGAAACATCTGCTGCACGCTCTCAAGAACTTGCCGAGGAGACGTTGAGGTCGGGAGCAGGATATCGGCTCCCTGCTGCACTAACCGCAGCCGTTGATGAAAATCTTGAATATCTGTTCCAATCAACACTGGGATAGGACTGGGGTATTGGTTGATGGTCTCTAGTAGCTCCATCGCCTCATCAGCGGGATCCTGATCTAGCCAGAGCAACGCTGCCGTCGGGGGGGTGAGCTTGAAACATGGCCTGGGCCTGGGTTCGGGTAGCCGCCACCATAGTACGAATACCCAAGGCCATGGCTTCAGTGGTCAGCTGCTGACTGAAGGATCGTTGGTGCCCACGACTAAAAGCTGGGGAGTGCTAGCGATCGCCGCTGAGATCGTCTCAGGATCTTCGGGGCTAGTCATACTCTGGCGTAGGTTTCTCACCAGTTGGGCAACCCGCGATGTCTGCTGCGCACCCAATGGCACCTCAGGCTGGAGTAATAGCTCCAGTTCCCGAGCGATGCGCGACCCTTCCGAAAAGCCAAAACAGCCTAAGGAACCAGCTAGTTTATGGGCTTGGGCCTGCCCGGCATCCTGCAGGGCTGTACTCAGGTGTCCCCCATCCATTGCCGCCGCCGCCGCCTCCAGGACGCTCAACCGCTCTTGCATCGTGTCGTGGTAGGTCTCCCAAGCTTTGGCTAAGGTGGCCATCATTTTTGCTGGGGTCGGCTCCCGCCTCTGTGGGGCCAAAAGGGTTTCCCCTGGGGCATCTTCAGGCCCCAGGGAGCTTAGCTTATACCCTACGCCATAGACCGTTTCAATAAAATTCTTAGGGGCTCCGGCTGCTGTGAGCTTTGCCGCAGCCCCTTGATGTGGGTTCTGACCGCATCCCCACTGGGCGGATCCTCAAAGGACCAAATGTCATCAATAATGGCATCAAGGCTAAACACCTGAGTTGGGTGACGCAGAAATAGCTCCAACAGGGCCTACTCTTTTGGGGTGGGATGCAGCTGGTGGCCGCCGTAGAACACCTCTAAGGTGCTTGGGTTTAAGCTCAGACCGTCCCAGTTAAGTTCAGGCGTGGTCTGGTGGCCATCTCGCCGCAGAAGGGCTCTAATGCGGGCGCACAGCTCTGCCAAATCAAAGGGTTTGACCACATAGTCATCGATCCCAACATCCAGGGCCTGCACCTTGTCCGCACTGTCATCCCTAGCCGTGAGCATCAAAATAGGAGCGGTAAGGCCTTGTTGACGAAAGCGCTGGCACAGGGAGATGCCATCGGCATCGGGCAGTGACCAATCTAAGACAATCAGGTCGTAGGGAAAAAGCGCCAGAAATTCTTGGGCTATCTCACCAGTCGCCGCTATATCAATGGCGTAGCGCTGCCTAATCAGACTCTCCGCCAGCGTCTCCATTAAAGCTTCATCGTCATCCACCAGCAGTATTCGCATTGCTCAACCACCCCTGTATCTTGAGCTCATGTGGACAATTTACCTTTCTCCAGCATTAAACCGTTGGCTTGGTTTGAGATCAAGCCACGCTACGGCAGGTTATTAGCGTTAGACGGGATTGAGTCTACCCTGACGTTGATAGAGGGCAGCTCAACCAAATGCACGGTGGTTGAGGCAAAGGTAGCCCGCTCAGGATGTTGCAGAAACTCATCTAAGACGCGGGTAAACAGCTCGTCTTTTTTGCCCCGCCGTTGTTTGTAGTTGACAACGTAGCGCACGGTAAACTCCAGCCAGTTATCGGTGGTGACTAGGGTGACCATGGGCTCGACCCGAGAATCTTCAAGCAGATATTTGCGGAGCATGCTGCTCCAGTGGGTCTGAGCAATTGGAATAAACTCGCCACAGATGTCTTGGGCGGCCTGCATGAGCATTTGGCGCACCCACCGATGGTCGCTGCCGTATTTGACGGGAATCACAATTTCGTCCCACAAAAATGGGAAATCGCCGGAATAGTTAAAGACGGGCTCTTTGAAGACAAAACTGTTGGCAATACGGACAATGCGGCCATTGTAGAGGTCGCTTTTGACCCAATCGCCGCATTCCATCAGCGTGGTTCGCAAAATGCTGATGTCGATAACATCGCCCATAATGCCACCCAGTTGCACACGATCGCCTGGCTTATAGAATTGCCCAAACGATATGGCGACCCACCCTGCAAAACTGGTGATCACTTCCTGTAGGGCAAAGGCGACCCCGGCACCGATGACCCCAAAAAAGACCGTGAACCTGACCAGGCTATCGCTAAATACAAGCAGCGCAAAGAGCGCGGTCGCCAAATAGCTCACCAGGTTTAGCGACTTACGAATGCGATAGCGGGTGTCGGAATCCAGACTTTTGCGGGTCGCAAATCGCCGCAAAATCTGAAAAAAGACAGCAATAATGACAGACCCAATGATCACCACGAGCAGCTTGATAAAATTGGGGTCGCTCAACCACTGCTGCAGACGGCTGACCGTATCGGCAATTGGTTCTGTAATGGTTTCATCAAAAGGTTCATCCATCGCTTCTCCTGGTCAATAGTTGGACATATTATGTCGACGCATCTTGCTCTGGCGGGGCTAGGGGCACAATCCGAAATCCGGGCGGGGCATACCCTTTGGGCCAATAGACTTCGGGCACGGCGAGAACATTGCCATCGCGCATGGCCCGGTAGTGGGGTGATAAAATCTCGATGCCAGCGGCGTTGCAGCAGTCCTGAATATTTTGGTGTAAGTCTGAATAGATTTTTGGAATTTGAGCAGGAGTTTCGGTAAAGGCATTGAGTTCATAACTGACATAAAAGTCATCCAGGCTCTTATTTTGCCGGAACGGGGGCGGTTCCGGCAAAATAAGAGCCGTCTTCTCGATGCGGTTGGAAATTTCTCTGGCCCGAGCCGTCGGAGAAAAAGATCCAACCCGGACTTGGATATAAAATAAGGGCTCGTTCTGGAGCAGCACAGGCTGCCCCGGATGAGGGGTACTCCCGAGAGATGCTGGTTGAGCGATCGCCGCCGGATTTAGGCCCCCCAGCAATGTCAGCAGCAGTACCAGCCCAGTAACGAAGTGCCTACAGCGACACCAGAACCTCAAAAAATAGTTAGTAGCAAATTGAATGAAGCTAAACGGCCAGCCTGAGGCAAACACGGGTATAGAGAAATCAAGGGGTGTTCGCTTCAGCCTAGATAGGAAATAGTCTGGTAGTAGTAAACATTTACGATTCTTATAAAGTGACATAGCAAGGGGAGCTGAACAATTCTTTTAGGCCATCTCACCGCCGACGGCAATGCCAA
>JAAUUR010000302.1 GCA_012031045.1 Leptolyngbyaceae cyanobacterium SM2_5_2 | reverse complement strand
CCCTGGCGTCTATTTAGAAAAATTCATTGAACGACCCCGCCATATTGAATTTCAAAATTCTGGCCGACAGCCATGGCAACGTAGTCCACCTCGGCGAACGCGACTGCTCCATCCAGCGGCGACACCAAAAGCTGCTGGAGGAGGCTCCCAGCCCGGTACTCACCCAAGAGCTTCGCCAAAAGATGGGCACCGCTGCCGTCCAGGCGGCCCAGTCCATCAACTACGTGGGGGCAGGCACCGTGGAGTTTTTGGTCGATGGCAGCGGCCACTTTTACTTCATGGAGATGAATACCCGCATTCAGGTCGAGCATCCGGTCACTGAAATGATTACCGGCATTGACTTAATTGCGGCCCAACTCCGCATTGCCCAAGGCGAAAAACTGCCCTTTACCCAGGAAGATATCCAATTTCGGGGCCATGCCATTGAGTGCCGCATCAATGCCGAAGACCCCGACCACAACTTCCGCCCTAACCCGGGCCGCATTAACGGCTACCTGGCTCCGGGTGGTATGGGGGTGCGGATGGATTCCCACGTCTACACCGACTACGAAATTCCCCCCTATTACGACTCTCTGGTAGGCAAATTGATTGTCTGGGGGCCAGACCGGCCCACGGCTATCCGCCGCATGAAGCGAGCGTTGCGGGAATGTGCGATTACCGGCTTACCGACAACAATCCCCTTTCACCAAAAGGTGCTGGAGAATGCGAGTTTTCTGAGCGGCGAGGTTTACACTAACTTTGTGGCCCAGATGATGTCCCAATAACGTGGGCCGCCCACACAGACAAGCCCTGCCATGACCCAACCGACACGATCCACGCTACCCTAACATTCGCAATAAACCCTGCTGACCCACCAGCAGTTCCCGCAACAGGGTGATAATGCCCACCCAAATCACCGGGGCAATATCCACCCCGCCAATGGGCGGCACCAGTTTACGCACAGGAATCAAAAAGGGTTCGGTAGGCCAGGCAATTAATGACCAGGGCAGAGTAGTTAACTCTACCTGGGGGTACCAGGTCAGCACAATGCGAAGAATAAATAGCAGGGTCATCAACGCAAAGAGCAACCCTGCACTCCAATTCAGAATATCTGTGGTAGCCATAATCAACTTTTAAGCCTTTTAACTATTCTAAAGCTTTGTAAAGCCAAGATCACTCAGCTTTAGTCCTAGAAATACCGAGCTTTTTCCTCCCCAAGGCTAAATCCTGGTCAAGCCCTTGCGTTGGGGCGGTGAACTTGATCAATAATACTAAGTAACAATTCGTCTATATAATCAGGACAAAAAAACCATGACGCCTTCCTTGACCAACTTTTTACTGAGCATTCTGGCTGGAGCGCTGATTATTGTTATCCCGGCTACTGTTGCCCTATTGTTTCTCAGCCAGCGCGATAAAATTCAGCGTCAGTAGCTTAGCTTTAGCTAGCCTTGCGTTCCTTGAGCGCGTTTAGGCAACGTCGGAGATAGAGCAACATCTCCGACGTTGTTTTTAGAGTATTTCTGACCCTGCACTTCAGCCTGCCCCTTTGGATAGTCCGGCGGCGGGGGAAAGGCCAGCAAAACCACACAGCCCCCTCGCCCTTTCCAGCAAAGCACTACCCACCATAGCCAGTAGAATAGCTGCAAGTCCGTTAGAATTGATGGGGCAGCCATTTGGGCGTCCTGAGTCTAACATCGCCATCCTATAGAGGAAGACACTGTGAATTTTGGTACCCCTGTTCCCCTACTGCTGGGCATTTTCTTGGTTCTCAGCGCTGTAGCGTTGTTCTTCCTGGATCGACTCAAACCTGGCTATGGGCGCGATGCTGACAAAATTTACGCCATCCTATTCCTGATTTCTGGCGTGTTTCTGCTGGGTAGCCTGACGATGGAGCTAATTCCTTCGTTTCAGCAGATGATCATGGTTGGCATGCTGACCGCCCTGATGATTCAAAACATCAATTCTAGAGTGCCTGCTGGCCGACCTGCACCCCAAGGCGATGGGCGAGAGGGCTACGGCGGTGGGTACCGACCCAGTCGGCCTAGTCGCCCAGTTTACAACCCCGATGCCCGTACCAACATGCGGGCTGAATTAGATCGGCGTGACTTTGAGCCTGGCGACCCCTATGCTCGCCCCCGGCCCATGCTGGGTGGCCGTAATGATGAGCCCCCCTACGGCCAGGAGCCCTATGCCAGCCGTTATGGGGATATCCCCCCGAACCTAGATAGCCGTAGCGATAATCGAGTTGAGCGGGTCGATGGCCCGCCCTACTACGGTAGCACTCCTCCTCGACCTGATGAGCGAGTTCGTCGCCGCCGGTCAAAAACCCGCAGCGACTACAATGCCCGCAACGATTACAGTGATCGCTACCGCTTCGATCAGGGCAATCCTCCCCGGCCCGACTATCGGCCTGACCGCGATACGCCTCCAGATGGTTGGAGTTAGCCCGCACCGAGAGTCAGGTGTTTACCTGAAAAGTAATTAATCAATCAGCCAGCACCCGTCCTGAGTAGGACTGTTTTCGTAGGCCAAGGATGCTACTAAGTGACCTATTTCCGTTTCCTCGCCCGATTAGCCTGGGTGCCGTAGCTGGTGTTGCGCTGTGGGCGCTAGCGTTTTATCTGGGGTTTTCATCCTTGGCCGACCGTGCTTTTGAACGCGGCTATGGTTGGTTTCAGAGTCGTTTGGGTAAAGCCCAAAGTCAAGAAGCCGTGGCGGAAGTTCTGGCTTCCTTGGTTAGCCTAATCCCTTTTCTGCTGATAGGAGGGCTAGCCTACGCGGGGCTAACTCTTACCCTGGGCGGCAGTTGGGCCGTCAGCTTTGGTCTGATTGCCTCCATTGGTAGCGGCGTCTATGAACTCGGTCGGCGAAACAGCCAACCCTCTAAGTAATAGGGAGGGCAGAATAGGCAGGGCGGAAGGCGCCAGTGTAGGAGCGAAGGACTTGGAGGCTTAGCTTACATGAGGGCCTTGCCATGAGAGCCTTGCCTTTATCCTGTCATTTGCCGTCCGCTATCTTTCGTTCGCTGCCGTGACTAAGCTCTGCATGGCGAAAACAGTCCACCGTGTGGTCATTCACTAAGCCTGCGGCCTGCATGTAGGCATAGCAAATGGTAGAACCAACAAATTTAAACCCACGCCGCTTGAGATCCTGGCTCATGGCATCAGAAATAGGCGTTTTAGCCGGTACCTCCGCCAGGGATTGCCATTCGTTGTGGATAGGCTGACCCTCTACAAATTGCCAGATGTAGCGGTCAAAGCTGCCAAACTCGGCCTGTACCGCCAAAAATGCCTGGGCATTGAGCGTGGCCGCCTCAATTTTAAGCCGGTTACGAACGATACCTTTGTCTTGTAGTAAGCTGTGACGTTTGTTGTCGTCGTACCGGGCTACTTGCTCTGGGTCAAAATTGTCAAAGGCGAGCCGAAACTGCTCCCGTTTGCGCAGAATGGTTATCCAGCTTAGCCCAGCTTGAAAGCCATCCAAAATTATAAACTCGAAGTGCTTCTGGTCATTGTGGACTGGGGTACCCCACTCGTAATCGTGGTAATCAATCTCGGCGGCATCATTGTGAACCCATCCACAGCGAGTTACCATCCATGGCGTTTTACTCATACAGCCTGTCCTTGCCTGGTGAGGTGTAGCCTGTCTACTAAAATCAAGGGTTCTTGGGCTAGCTGTATACTTCACTAGCTGCAAAAACGCTGTAGACCTTGATTTAGCTGGCAATGTATCTAATGGTAGAGGTGATCCGTACCGGGTTGTGCCCTAATAGACCCTATAGGTACTATCTATAAATGCTGTCTTTTTAATGACACCTTGATGTCTCCGGAAACCCTGTCCGATCCCTATAACATTCTGTCCGTAGATGATTCTCCAGATAATTTATTTTTGATCGAAGCTATTCTAGACGATCCGAACTATTCAATCACCTCAGTAAGCAGCGGCCAAGCGGCTTTGTCGTTGCTTCGCAAAGCACCACCAGATGTTATCTTGCTGGATGTGATGATGCCGGAAGTAGATGGTTATGAGGTGACGCGCATCGTCCGCCAGGAGCCTGACCTGCCTTACATCCCTATTCTTTTAATTACCGCCCACGACCAATCTAGCCTGGTGCAGGGGTTAGATGCTGGAGCCGACGATTTTATTCGCAAGCCCGTGGATGTTAACGAACTGCGGGCCAGGGTGCGATCGCTACTGCGCCTTAAACGCAGCATGGATGCTCAAACCCATATGATGCGCCAACGGGATGACTTTGTGGCGCGTCTGACCCACGATTTGCGTACCCCCCTGGTGGCGGCTAACCGAATGCTCAAACTGTGTCGAGACAATGCCTTTGGCCCCGTGCCGGGCGAGGCCGATCACGCCTTGGCCAGCATTATCGACAGCAACGACCATTTGCTCAACATGGTCAACACGTTGCTAGAGGTCTACCGCCACGAGGCTGGCCACAAAACCCTGGCTCATGCCCCGGTCAATTTGCTGGAACTAGCGGAAACCGTTGTGCAGGAACTGATGCCCTTAGCCGCCAACAAGAGCCTCACCTGCCAACTCATTACCCAGCCTGCAACGGCAGAATCTTCCCAGTGGGACACGACAGGCGACTACCTGGAACTGCGCCGGGTGGTTACGAACCTGGTGGATAACGCGATAAAATTTACGGATCACGGCGGCATTGTTGTTACCCTGAGCCAAAGCCAGCCATTACCGCCTGCCGTGGCCAAGCAACTGTCTCTAACCGATGCCGACACCTGGCTATTACTCGCCGTAGAGGATACCGGCATTGGCATGTCGGCTAAAGATCAGGAAGCGGTTTTTCAGTGGTTTCGCCAGGGTAAGCATCGGCGGGCAGGGCATGGCTTAGGGCTGCACCTTACTCAGCGAATTGCCAAACTTCATGGGGGCCTTATTGAGGTAACCTCAACCCTTGGTCAGGGAAGCTGCTTTACCCTTTACCTACCAGGGGTAGGGCAAGCCCAGCCAGAAGCATAGGCCAAACCAAACGGAACGGAACGGCCTCAAAACTGTGTTGCAGAATACGAAATTTTGTATTTCACCCCGTAAATAAAGGTTAGGATAGGCTGCAAGTTCTCGATTTGAGCGACTTTTAGTTGCACGATGAAGGTAGATAGGTGATTAAACCTATGGCCTTCTCAAACGGGTGGCTTACGAGCATCCCTGTTTGACTCTCTAACCATTGCCTTGGGCTTGGAGGCTACAACCATGAGCACAATCCAACTAACCCCTATGCCACAGACCTACACCCAGCACTACACCATTGATATGATTCGTGACGAAGCCAAGCAATTGATTGAAAGTGGACTCGTTAGTCGCCAACAGCCCATTTTTACGATCTGTGGCTATATCTCCCCCCGTGAATGGCCACTGGTTGAGGCTGAACTAGAGCAGTACGACTATCTTTTGAGAGACTGCATTGGTGATTTGCTCACCTGTGAAACCTGGAGTAACGATTAGCCGACGGGGTAGCAAATCAGGCAGAGTTGTTGGCGTTACCGATTAACCGTTAGAAATCTAGCCTTTAGAACTTAGGGAAGGGGCTGGGTTAGGGTTACTTTTTTGCAGTAGCCAGTGCTGGCCAACCTGGTTGAGTGCCGTCATGATCGGTTGAACCTCTCTCCCCTTGGCCGTGAGCGAATACTCAACCCGAGGCGGCACTTCGGGAAACACCGTGCGCTTTACCAGGCCATAACTTTCTAGCTCCCTCAGACGAGCCGTTAGAGTTTTGGTGCTAATGCCGGGCAGCGCCGACAAGAACTCATTGGTGCGGCGATCACCTTCAAATAACTCCCGCAAAATTAAAATAGCCCACTTGCTACCAATATACGAAAGCACATAATGCACTGGGCAATCTGAAAAAGTGCTTTGAGCCGGAATATAGGAATTAGAGCCGTTAGATGGGTGAGGCATTGGCATCACTCCACTTGAGGAGATTGATTTTCATTGTGAAGGATTATTTTGAAATTGGTGGTTATCTTGACGTCAAACTACAGAACTTAAGCTTGTTTTTAGATAATTTGCTTCAATCTTTATGGTTACTTTGCCTTTGTTTAGGGTTACGTTACGTATTGCCACCGCTTTGCGCAGAGCGGCTCTGCTGGCCAGACATCCGGGACGGGGCGAGTAATGCCTGTATAAACCAGTAACTATCCGATTCACAACTCTGCTACAGCGTTTTTGCCGCTAGTGAGGTGCATGGATAGTTCTACAACCCTTGACCCTAATTGATTCTATTAAACAGGCTGTACCTTACCAGGCCAGGAAACGCTGTATGGCTAAAGTTTATTCTACGGCTCTACTCCTATTGACAGGGCTTGCAATTACCTTGATAGCCGGATCCTGTATAGCAGCTTCTAGAGGGCAGGCGCAGGAATCGGCCAGGATCACGACCACCAATCAGGCCGCCGTCTCTGCCAGTGCCGAATCTATCAGCCTGCTACGGCAGGCTACCCTGGCTGATCCCAGGCTTCAGCAGATGGTGCAGGAGTACCGTCAGCAGTTTGGAGTAGAAGCTCACCTGGAGGTTGGCGCCGTTGCGGCTGTGGCCTACTATGGCCTGGCGG
>JAAUUR010000301.1 GCA_012031045.1 Leptolyngbyaceae cyanobacterium SM2_5_2 | reverse complement strand
CGTCCCTAGGCAGAACGGGGAGCGAATTCCAGACCCCCTCCCTCAGGGAGAGGGGCAGGGGTGAGGGCAGAGATCTATTACAGAGGGATGGTTATTTCATGGAGTACTCTTATGCCTGCTGAGCACGGGCAAAGCCCAACGGACTGCTTACTTCTGCCTTTCTGCACTAGGAATTCTGGGCAGTCTTTAGCGCCACGGAGGCAATGGCCAGACTTAGCCGCGCCCGTTCTACCTGGGACAGCGATTCCCAATCCGTTTGAGCTGTAGCGCGCAGGGTGAGATCTACCATTTCACCCTGACCATCCCGCAGGGAAAGTGCCATTGGACGAGCCAGTACGGCCAGGTCATCCCCCGTCCACGCGGGTAGGACGACATTGGCACAGGCCACCATCTGTTCTAGAAACGACTGGCTGCTGCGGGCCATCGCTGTGGCGGTAGTGCGATCGCCTGCAATAGGTGAAGGGGGATGCGCTCCTGAAACTCAGCCGTCAATACCTGGGCTACTCCAGCCGTAGCGGCCAAGCCATCCCAATGGGCCGATAACTGGGCCGAGAAATTTTGCCAACCTGCCGCAATCGATGTCTCCACCAGTGGGTCATCCAGCTCTGCTGCCGCCGCCGTAAAGTAGGCCTCTGCCTCTGGGCTGAGGGGCTGCCAAGGATAGGGAGCATGGGGATTGGTAAGGCTGGCAAGAAAGTCAGATTCGGCAGTCATAGAAGAGTCTAGAAATAGGCCAGGGGATTGAGTGGGCTGAGTCATGGGTCTACCAAGAGATGCACACGCTGTCAAACTGTAACAACGAAGACTACATCACCTCAGCCGTCAATTCCGTATACTAACGCCTGATTTGCCAAATGACCTAGCACAAGGGGCGCGAGTTGGGGTTACCCTCCAGGGTAAATTCCATCAGTTGCCCGTCTAGACTACCAAACCGAATCGCTGTACCCAAGGGCAGCGGCACCTCTGAGTGATGCACATGCTGCCAGTCTTGACCGTCAAAATAGTAGGAGCCATTTCGAGATTGATCCCGCAGGTAGTAGGCCATTTTTTCGGCCCCTGACCCCAGGGTAGTGCGACAAAATATTTCGGCATGCTGGCCAGATACCCAGGGCTCTCGAATCACCAGGTCATTCCCGGGCAACCGGCCAACTCGCATTAACCCACCATACATGCGCCACATGCGGGCGGGGGAATCGGGGCAGCGCATTACAACGGCCTGAGCTAGTGGCAAGTTATGGCCAGGAATTTGAGTTACTGTCTGATCCACCGAGAGCAGTAAATCGCCATAAAACTGGGGATGCTGGTAGAGTACTGGCAGCGTCCAGGCCGTGTAGTTAAATCGATAGAGCGTTAGCAGATGCTGGCGGGCCAGGGCAACGGCCTGGGCAATTGGCTGCCGCTGAGCCAGCCCCTGGGCAAAAATTTGAATAAAACTAATCGCCTCCTCGTCGGCAATAGAGTCGCGCATGGCTAGAGCCGCTGGTACGCCATAGTGCAGCAACACCTCTGCCAGGCTACTGCGGGGGATGATCTGATTTTGTTGCTGGTCGGGCTGGGCTCCCCAACAGGTGTTGAACACCGCCAGGTGCAAGCCGCTCCGTACCAGAGCCTGGGCCAACTCCGTGCCGCTGAGCGTAACGCCGGGCTGCAAAAAGAGCAGCCCCCCATTAGCCCCAGGCACCCCATGGCCAGAATAGAAAAAGACGTTAAAGCGCCCAGTTTCAAGGGTATTCACCAGGGTTTTGAGGTCGGGCTCTACCAGGGTATGTACCTGGCAGGGTACTGGCTGAATGCCCTGGCTAAGCCGCGATGCACTAAGCTCCAGCAAGCCCTTAAGCACCTCGGCCTCCTGGGCTAGCTGCAACCGGTTAGCTGGCGGGGTGCCCTCACCCACCTCATCCTGGCCCAGCACCAGCAAAATCTGCAAAGCAGTATTCAGTTCTACCAGAGGTAGCGTTTCAACAGCGCTGGTGGTGCGGCTAAACAAAATTTGCGGCCCCAGAGACATGGGGGGGCGACCGGGTTCGGGCTGCATAATCTCCCAGGGCAGGCTGATTAACTCTGGGGGGCGAATGTCAAGCTGTAAATGTAGCGGTTGACCTTGCCCCATGGCCATGCCCAGACTGCGCTCCAGGGTTTGGCGAATGGGGCCATCGAATAACCAGTTCCACAGGTTAACCCCTAGCCCCTGCATTAACCGACCGGTGTAGCCTCCCGCCTCCGGGGAAGGAGGCACCTGGTTCAGCACATCCTCCAGACAAAACTCTGGGATGTAAGCCGACGGCACATGGGGAACGCGGGGCAGTCCGCCGGTGGAAAAGAACTCCCGCCAGCTAGCCCAGAGTTGGGTCAGGGGTTCCTCCCAGACTCGGTCATGGTGGGCATAGCCATCGGGGAAGGGGCTATGTAAAACCCAAATCGCATAGTGATTAGAATCGGCCTTAGTTAGCCGATCAATGGCCAGTCGTAGGGTCAGCGGGTTAGAGGGAGGCATAGACAAAGGCTAAAACGCGACCAACACAGGGAGAATCGAGCCGGGTTAGGATCAACATCCACCCGCCTGGGTTGGGGTGACCGTGTCCAGAACGGTAGCCGCACCATAGAGATGGTAACGCCTCACCCAGCCCTCATCCCCAGGTTGGGTGAGCTGTTGAGTCAGGCTTGCCGGGGGGAAGCCACCGGCAGTCGAGGAAAATTCTGTGGGTACCTCAGCCAGCGATCGCCCAGAGGGAATTGAGCAGACCTGAAGACGCACCCAATCCGTTTGGTCGGCCAGGGTTTGGCGACTCACTACCTTCACAATACTGCCAGTTGGAAGAACCGGGTCAACGCTGGCCGAGGCTACTCCTTCTTCTGTGTTGGCGGCGAGGGTAGGCGAGGGTGCTAATCGTAGAACCGTCGTCAGGGGTCTAGAGGGGGTAACTGCCCCAACCTGCCAAAACGAGCCGACGGAAATATCCGTGGTAAGGGCCAGAGCCAGTAGTTGCAGCGGTTGCCCTGACAGATCAGCCAGTGGCCAGGTTCCTACCACCGGAGTTATCGCCGCAGGCTGAAGCTGGCGCTGCCAGTAGACCCACCCGGCTCCTGCCAGCATCAGTAGAGCTGCGGCAGTACCCCCCAGCCATCGCCCCCAGGGTCGCCGAGGCCGAGGCTGGGCCAGCATCGTTGTCCCCAAGGGTACCGCAGACAGTTCAGTACGGGCCTCAGAAGGCGGTGTCACTGTCTCAGCCTGGGGCCGCAGCCGCTGGGCCGGTAGGGTTGGCAGCGTGGCCGCTTGCGCCAGAAAGCGCATCAGGCCCACCGTAACGTTGTCGTGGCCATTTAGCCGGTTGGCTTGTTGAATCAGCTGTTGAGCCACCGGAGCCAGGGCCATTGAATTCCCTACCAGAGTTCGGGCTGTGTATGGCCATAGTGCATCCACCCGGTCGTAGTCGCTCAGCCCATCCGAGCACAGCAGCAGCAGGCTGGGGTCATCTACGCAGAGACACTGTACGGTGGGGTAGAGATAGCCCGAATCGTTAATCCCTAGCGCCTGAATCAGAGCGCCGCCGCCGGGCATGTGCGCCGCCTCCTGGTAGAGGGCATAGCCCAGGTGGGCCTCGCGGGAAGCCACATCGTCATCCAGGGTGATTTGGTAGCAGGTGCGGGCGCTAACCCGGTAGGCGCGGCTATCCCCCAGGTGCGCAATCGACACGTAGGGAAAATGCACCAGCGCTACGACAACAGTTGTGCCCATGCGAGCCCGGGCAGAACGCTGCTCATCATTATTGCGGCTGGAGATAGCATTATTGGCCAGAATAATGGCCTGCTTCAAGCGCTGGGCAACTACCGTTGGGCTCAGATCAGGCTGCTGAGCCAGGGGTTGCAGTTCCTCCAACAGCAGCTTGATGGCAGTTTGGGAGGCCACGTTGCCCTGTTCGTGCCCACCAATACCGTCGCACACCAGCAACAGCGGCACCGACTTAGCCCCCCGCTCAATGCGCCAGTGAGCACCTGCTGCTGGGCTTGCCCCTGGGGGTAGCAGGCGTCTTCGTTGCGATCTCGACTCGGCCCCTGGTCAGTATCAGCTACCCAGTCTACCGTTACCGATAGACCCTGAGCCAGGGTTTGAATAGCCTGCTCTAGCTCAGCCATCAGTTCACTGCTACTGGCCACCGTGCCTTTACTTAAAGCCTTTGCCAGCCAGCTCAAATAGGCCTGCACCGGCGGCTGAGCCATCTTGGCCAGGCTATGCCATTGTTGGCCCAGGCTGGCCAGGGTTACAGGTACCGAACTGTACTGATCGGCCACCAGAGAGGTTAAACGCAGTAGCGACTGGTCAACCCGAAGCTGAGCCGGGGCCAGCAGCGTAGCCGCCACCTGTTCCTGGCTCAGGGCCGTCCAGAGTAGGGCAACCTGACGCAGCCAGTTGAGCTGCTGCATGGCCGAACCTTCGGCCCAAGCCTGGTTGAGCGTTGGCAGCAGGCTGGCCTGAATGTGATCCTCCGCCGTCAGGTTAATGCCAATGGGTGCCACCTCCAGCAGCAGCACCGGGGCAGCCAAAGTGCTTTCTTCCGGCGTTAGGTAGTAGTAAGGCCGGGGCACAAATTGAGCCAGATCCGATAGCCGCAGATAGGGCAGCAGCGACGAGGGAATGGTGTCTAAGGCCTTAATGGCGGCTTCTGGTTGAGTATCCAGCCAGATGGGATGCTGCCAGACCTGATAGCGACCCGCCACCAAGGTATAGGCAGGCAGCTCCAGCCCAGGCTCGCTCACGGCCAACAGAAAGCGGTACAGCAACGGCGTTTGGCAGACTTGGCAACGACCAACCGGCAGAGCCACCACGGCTCGACAGGTCGGGTTGGAGCACTGGATCACCATCCGGCAGGTCTGTAAAGGGTTATGACCATCTTATCCAAATCTCTATCGACCCCAGTATTCTGATCTACCCCGGCCCGATTACCCTTAGCTCTCCGCCAGGGCCGAGGGCTCAGTCACAACCTGGGGTAAGCCCATGCTGTAATTGAGGGCTCGGCTTTTAAGGTTGTAGCTGATGGCACCCTGCTGGAGCAACTGCTTAATGAAATGCTCCAAATCTGACCCAATGCGACGCAGATTGTAGTCCGTGAGGGCTTCGCCTTCGGCGGCATCCACTAGGCGGTCAAATTCAGCGTAAACCGCCTTTAGCGCCTCCTCTGGCCAGTTGAACTCGTTGTCAGGGTCAATATCCAGGGTCAGGCGTTCGTCATTGGGTACGAGTTCATTATTTTCCACGGTGGCCGTGTAAATGTGAACGTGGCGAGTCGTAGACTTAAGCATCATAGTCAGCTAGTGCCTCTGGAACGGTGCAGTTTCGTTATTACGTATTAAAACCTATCCCTAGCCCAAGTTAAACCGCCGCCGCCCAAAGCTGAAGGAACAAAACCTCCCACACCAGGCGAGGCTGCACAAACCGGCGCAGATAGCCCTTGGCCTGCTCTAGCTGAGGCAGCCAGTACTGGCTGGTGGCTGGAGCGGTCTGCCAGTACCAGTTGAGCAGATAGTCCAAGAGCCAAAGCTGCGATTCAGTGTCCAGGGTTTTGGCCACCTGGCGGCCCTGCTCCAACGCCTCACGCAGACTGCGGGGTGGATGCTGGAGGGTACTCAACAAGTCAGCCGGAATGGCTTGAAGTTGTTGGTAGCCCAACATAGCCTGACCGGGACTACCCTGGGCCATCGCCAAAATTTCAGGCTGCTGGCCTACCGCTGCTTGCCCCTGGCCGTGCAAAACCCGCTGCATATCTGCTCCGTTAAGTCGCTGAAAAGTAATGGTTTGGCAGCGAGACACCAGCGTTGGCAGAAGGGCCTGGGGCCAGGAGCCAGCAGCAGAATTGTGGCTTGACCGGGTTCTCCAGGGTTTTCAAGAGGCCGTTAGCCGCCGCTTCGGCCATCGACTCAGCCGCTTCGATCACCACCACCGCCCGCCGCGACTCCAGAGGCGGACGGCTGAGAAACTGCGCCACCTGCCGCACCTGCTCCAGACGTACCTGGGGCGGGGTTTTACGGGTAACCCCCTGTCAGCCGCTGCCGAGGCTGGGATGAGCTGCCCCTGGTGCCAGGTAAGTGGGCTCTACCCAGAGCAAATCAGGATGATTGCCTTGGCCAATTCGCCGTCGCAGAACCGGGTTTAGTGACGGCGGCGCGAGCGTCGCCCCATCAGGAGTCAGCAGCACCTCGGCAAAGCGCTCTGCCGCTAGCCGTCGCCCCACCCCCGCTGGCCCGGCAAACAGGTAGGCCGGTGCAATACGGCCCTGGGTGACGGCCTGACTCAGCAGCGCAATGGCCTTGTCCTGGCCAATCAGGTCGGCAAATAGGGCCTGTACCATTGCTCCAAATACTCCGTAACCACCGTTTGAATAGCCGCCGCCACCTGCTCCGGGGGGTGAGTCGCATCAATCGTAGCTCGCTGCTGGGGGCTGCTGCTGGGCCAGAGTTTCAAACCCCTGCTGCACCCGCTGGTGAAAGGTAAGATCCGCCTGCTCCATGCGATCTCGCTGCCCCCGCCGCTGACGCCCGCGCCAGCCCTTGCTCGGCTAGCCAACTGCACCGTAGG
>JAAUUR010000007.1 GCA_012031045.1 Leptolyngbyaceae cyanobacterium SM2_5_2 | reverse complement strand
AGGGGATCGCCTGGCGGGTGTAGACCGTCTTGTTGGGGCAGGCCGTTGGGTCGATTTCAAAGGTTTGACCGGCTTCATTGGCCAGGGTAAGCCGGTTGCGGCGGGCATCGACCTGGATCACCTGGTAGGGCTGGTGCTTCACCAGTCCCTGGCGTTTGTAGGGCTGATTGACGATGACGATGTCGTCGCTGGCATAGTGGGCGGCATAGCCTGACTGGGCCTGGGTCATGTCTTTACGCCGCAGCGAGGTCAGGGTAAAGCCGTCGGAGCCTAACTGCTCCTGAGCCTGAAGCCCTGAGCGAATCAGGGCGGTGAGGGCCAGGCGCTCTTGGTTGGTTCCGGCGAGCAACAGGGTTTTGTCGCGCTCTGTCTCGCCCTGGGCCAGGTAGTCGGTGGCCACCTGCTGAAGGCGGGTCTGTGGCGATTTGATCGTTTGAATCGAGCCCGCCCCGACCAAGGTTTGAAAGGCGGCTTCGGTCTGGTCGGTGGCCAGCAGGTTGACCGCTTGCTTGAGGGCGGCTGTCTTTTGTCGTCGGGACTCATCGAGAAAGGCGGTGTGTATGCCTCCGGCCTGCAAGCTCTTGAACGGGTTGCCTGCCTCCACCGCTGAGAGCTGACGGGTGTCGCCTACCAGAATGACGCGGGCCTGGCGCTCTACGGCCAGGCTCAAGAGGCCATGGGCATCTTTGGCAGAGAGCAGTCCGGCTTCGTCAATCACCCAGATCTCTCGCTGCTCAGGAGCTGGCCCTGGTGGTGGATCGGATGGTGGGGCGTGCAGCAGGTGGGCTACTGTATCGGTCGGCAGTCCGGCTTCTTTGCCCAGGACGTTGGCCGCTTCGGCACTGGGGGCAAACCCTCGCACTGAATAGCCCTGGGCCTCAGCCGATTGTTTAAAGGCCTGCAACACAAAGGTCTTGCCGCTGCCCGGCAGGCCCTGCCAAGCCAACATCTGATCGCGACTGGTCAGGGCCAGGGTGAGCGCTCGCTGCTGACCAGCACTCAGGGTCGGCCACTGGGGCAACTGCTCCTGAAGTTCGGCTTCGCTTAGAATCGGTGCCCACTGGTGCTGCCCCTGGTGCATGAGTTGAATGGTGTCTCGCTCACGGTGCAGCGCTGCGGTGGTGGTGCATTTATCTTTCACCGCGTCCACTTGCAGCAGTTCGCCTTGGGTAGCGATCGCCTGGTGCAAGACCGCAAAGGGCATTTCACCGAGGGCATGTTCTAGGGCGAAGCGCTCCACTTTTCCCCGGCGAAAAACCGACTCTCGTTCTGAAGCGTGGGCGGTGCCCGCGCGGGCCATCTCGTCTGCCTGGTGGTAGGCAGCGGTGGAGAGATCGCGCTTCTGGTGGGGCACCTCGGGCGGGGTCAAGTTTTGGTCGCCAATCTGCTGCTGCCAGGCTGCCATCAGCACCTCGCGGGGTACCGACTGTTTGCGTTTTCGGGTGCGCAGGGTGGCCTGCTTTTTCTGGCTGGCATGGAGTGGGGTGCCCTGGGTTTCGTCCAGGTTTTGCTGCCACTGCTGGAGGTAGGTTTCGATCTGGCGGGTGCGGGTGGAGAAGGTGCTGAGCAGGGTTGGGCTGTAGTCGTTCAGTTCAAATTGGCCTTTGCCCTGGGGGTTGATGTCGTAGCCCAGCTGCCGCAGCTGGTAGGCCAGCTCGTTTTGATAGATCTCTCCCAGCAGGATCTGGTTAGCCACAATCTCTTCGTTGCTGAGGCTGCGCCAGGTGCCATCGGGCAGCTGGGTGGTGTTCATTACCACGCAGTGGCTGTGCAGCTGCGGGTCGAGTTCGCGGCTGCTGTCGTGCTGAAACACTGCCGCGACAATGTTGCCAGTCACCACCCGCTGCCGTCCTTCGGGGGTGCTGATACGGGCTTGGGCAAAGCGGTTTTGCAAGACCTCTAGGGCAGTATCGACAGCCTGGTTATGGGCTGCAATAACTCGCGGATCGCCTTGCACCAACCCGGCAATGGAAACGCTCTTGGGGGCTGAGAAGGTGTAGTCGGTGGCGGCCCGGTGCCGGGTGGGATCGATGGCGCGGGCGTGGAGGCATTCACCGTTAGGGGCGGTGCCGTGGAGCAGGGCTTTGAAGTCCTCGGGCTTGACCTCGCCCTGGAGTCCCAGGGTGTTTGCGCCCTGGCCATACCAGCGGGCAGTTGAGCGGGCCGCGTCGGTGCCTGCGGTGTAGTAGTCGTCTTTTTCGTAATAGGTTTCGGCCTGGGCAGCGGAGACCGAGCACATCGATAGCATGAGGCTGCAAGTCCCTCAACAGCGTAGTCCTGCTGGACATAGCCGTCAGCGTAAGGGACGAGCCGGGCAGAATCCGGGCATCCCTCGCCCAGGCTCTGCCCGGTTTATCGTCTACAGTCGGGGAGATTGTGCGCCAATCACCGATGTCTGACGCCTCTGCCCCGGTCTGGTCACCTGGGGCTCGCGTCTAACGCTGATCGCCCATTCCGCTAAAGGAACCCTCTATGGCTACCCATCAACTCTTTATCGACCTTGGGATGTCGGGCACCAAGGCCTGTTTAACCGATGGCAACCGCTGCTACGGCTATGCCTGTCCACCTAAGGTGGCGGATTTACCACCCTCGGAGCTGGAGGTGCTGCGTCACCAGGGCCAGGAGTACGGCGGTGGATTAGGGGCTGGAGCCTATCTCCAGTGGAACAATCAGGCCTATGCCCTAGCTGATGATGCCGAGGGGCGTCCCAACAAATCTACAGCCACCCTGCGCAAGAGCACCCTGGCCCATCTCCGCAGCCTGGGCGCGGTGGGGGAAATGGCCCACACCCATCAATTGAAAACTCTGCATCTGGATATCGGCATCGCGCTGCCCTTTGAGGAGTATCTGTCCGAGGCCGAGGAGCTGACTCAGCGGCTGCAAGAAACAGGTCACTTTTGCTATCGCGGGCAGGCCTACGATCTCCAGATTGATAGCGTTAAGGTGCTGCCGGAGGCGGCGGGGCTGGTGCTCTGGCGCAAGCAGCAGCATCAGGCCAGCCGTCAGAACTATGTCGTGCTGATGATTGGCCATCGAGATTTGAGCTTTTTGGTGTTTCGCCAGGGCAAGCCCCCGACGGGGAAGCCCAGTGATTCGGAAAAGTTAGGCTATGTCGCTTTCCTTGAAGCGGTGGCTCAAACGCTCTGTGAGCCGGAGAATCCCTACTTGCTGCAGGCGCTGTTAAGGCAGCAGGAGGCGGTGCAGTTTCCCGACCAGCCGGGCAAGGTGTTTCCGCTGGCCCAGCGCAGGCAGGAGGCGGAGACCTTTTACTGGGAGCAGGTGCGACACCACCTGAGCGAGCATTTTGCTGCCCTCGATTTGACGGAGTATGAGGTGTTGATTGGTGGTGGTACAGCAGCGACGCTCTTGCGACCTCATCTGACGGACTACCTGGCGACGTTGCCCGGTGCGACGCCCAACTGGCTGCCCGATCTGGCTCAAGAAATGGCGTACCGGCTTCAGGAGGTCACCTCTGCCATCGACCAGGTGCGCTTTGCTGACTGCTATGGCGGGGTGAAGTGGTTGGCCACCAGGGCTCATGCCCGCACTAGGGCACTCCAGGAGGTGAGAGCATGAGCCGTCGGCAGCGGGTGATCTTGCGCCTGGATGTGGAAGTGGATTCGGATGCGGGGCGGCTCTTCACCTATCTGAAAACGAACCCGGCGATATCGCTGCGGGAAGCGGTGCTCAGGGCGCTGAATGTGTTTTACCTGCCCTGGGCATTGGAACCAGAGCTGAGCCAGTCGGAGCTTCAGGCTCTGGCTCAAACTCTGCTGGAGGACATGCAGCTGCGCAGTCTACAGCTTCAGACAAGGTTTTTGGCGATCTCTGGGGTATCGCCGGTGCTCGTCATGGCTCAGGCTCCTAGGGCTCAGCCGCTGTCTACGGTGCCGAGGGCGGTGGAGTCGCTGTCGCCGGTGCAGGCTGACCCTGACCCGTTTATTGATGTCGATATGGATCTAGCGGCGGCGGGCCTGGATGATTTTTAGCGGCCCACGCTTACAGGTCATGAGAACCGGCTTAGCCAAGCAACCGTCTCTATCCTAGATATGGCTCCGCTGTGGTACTGGCGGTGTTGACTGTCCCTTACTCTGACGATTGCCATGGCGGTTGTACTCATCATTGAAGATGACGCAGATGTGGCCGATACCATTCAGGCTTGTATTCAGGCGGCGGGCTACACCAGCTATTGGGCCGAGACCGGCGAGCAGGGGCTGGAGCTGTGCAAGCAGCTGGAGCCCGATGCTGTCGTTCTGGATTTAATGCTGCCCGGTATGAATGGCTTTGAGGTCTGTACCCGTGTCCGGCGGCTGGCGCTAAAGACAGAACCCTACATTTTGATGCTGACGGCGCGGCGGGGGAAGACCGATGAACTTTCGGGTTTTGATACTGGGGCTGATGACTACATAACTAAGCCCTTTGACACCGATCTGTTAATTGCTCGGTTGCGAGCGCGGCTGCGGCGCGAGTTATACCATGCAGACAATGCAGCATCCGCCGATGGGGCGTTGATTCAGCATCAGCACCTACAGCTGCACCAAACCCATCGGTGGTGCAGCGTCCGGGCGACGCCCGACGATGACTGGGTTGATTTGGTGCTATCGGCAGTGGAGTTTGACTTGCTGGCAAAACTGGCCCGACAGCCGGGGCACGTTTATCTCAGGTCGCAGTTATTGGACGATATCTGGGGGCTCGATCACTCTGGCGATGAACATACTACGGTCGATTCTTGCGTTAAGCGATTGCGGAAGGAACTTCGCTCGAAACTGCAGGTGCCGGAGGGGGTGAACCCGTTGGTCAAAACGGTGAGAAGGGTGGGATACAAGTTTGAAGATGCCATCGATTAAGCAGGCCTGGCGCTCTGCGCCGTTGCAGATGCAGTTGCTGACCTCCCACATTCTGACGTTGGGGTTAGGGGTACTGATTGCGCTAAGCATTACGGCGATCTATCCCTCGCTGGCGGAGGGGGGATTAGAAGTCGGCCTGGCGGTGATCTCGATGGTCGTCTTTTTAAGTCTGTCGTCGGGAGAAATTGTCGTCAGACCGCTCAAGGCGTTGCGGCAGGCGATGGCGGCGTTTATGGCGGGTGACCTGGAGGCGCGAGCCCCCTAAGCGATGTGCCGGAGCTGCGGCGCTTAGCGGTTGACTTTAACCGCTTGGCGATGAATCTACAGACGGTGGAGCAGCGGCGGCGACAGCGGCTGGCCGTGCTGATGCATGAGATCAACACTCCCTTGACGGTACTCAAGGGGGATTTGGAGTTGGCCCTTCAGGGGTCTCGGCCATTGACGCCTGACCTGTTGGGCAAGCAGCTGCGGCAGATCGAGCGGGTGAACCGCCTGGCGGAGGCGATCTCGGACTTTTCAAAGCGGATGGATGATTATCTGCCGACCCGCTGTCAGGTGTGTGCGCTGCCTGCCATCATCGGTGATGTGGTGGATCTGGTGTCGTCGCTGCCCGAGGCCCGAGGTCGGACGATACCGGTTCGGTGTCCAAACGCCCTGCCTTCGGTGTGGGCTGATCCTGACCAGGTCTATGAGATTTTGGAGAATCTGCTGAAGAATGCGGTGCTGTATACGCCCCAGGGCAGCATTGCGATCGAGGTTGAGGTAAAGCACAATTTCGTTTGGACGGCGGTTGTCGATACTGGCCTAGGGATTGCGGCGGCTGACCTTCAGGAGGTGTTTAAGCTGCACCAGCGTTCTGAGGCAGCGCAGCGGTGCAACCCAGGCGGCAGGGGGTTGGGGCTGACGATTGTGAAAGACCTGGTGGAGTTGCAGGGGGGTGACGTTGCCGTGGAAAGCCAGCTGGGAGAGGGGAGCCGGTTTTCGTTTTCGTTGCCGGTGGCTTAACGCCTGCCCCTCGCACCATCCCCAAGGTTTTGCTGATTTCGCCGAGCGCTACACTAAGAGCACTCTATGTCATTGCTTGCTACCTAGCTAGGGCTCTTCGTCACCATGACTCAAGCCATTGCGCCACCGCTCAGCTTTTTAGATTTTCTGGAGACAACGCCTGAAGATGGCAATCGCTATGAATTGGTCAATGGGGAGCGAGTTCAACTGATGGCGACCCGTGCCCATGATGACGTGGCCGATTTCATCTACGATGCCTTTCGCGAGCAGGTCAAGCGCGATCGCCTGAATTACAAGGTCTCGCGGTTTGCCTCAGTAAAAACCCGCCGCGATGATGGCCTGGTGCAGGGCCGCACTCCCGATGTCAGCGTGATTGACAAAGACGTTTGGGCAGCTGACCCCAAAGCCTATGCAGCCCTAGAGGAACCGATTCAGTTGGCGGTAGAGGTTAGCTCAACCAACTGGCGCGACGACTATCTCTATAAGCTGGCTGAGTACGAGTCCCTGGGGATCCTGGAATACTGGATTGTAGATTACCTGGCGGTCGGGGCTATCCGCTACATTGGATCGCCCAAGACGCCAACGGTTTCGGTGTACACCCTGATCAATGGAGAGTATCAGCTCCAGCAGTTTCGCGGGGGCGATCGCATTCTTTCAATGACGTTCCCCGAGTTGGCCGTGACGGCGGCTGACATTTTTGAAGCGGCTGGCCTCTAATATCGCGATCGCCACGACCAAGCGAAAATTTGGACGGCGGATCAGTTCGAGCAGGTGATGGGGGAACTGAGTCCGAAGATGCGATCGCACAACTATGAACGCTGCTGACATGGCGCACTGGCAGCAGCACTGATTAAAAAGCTCGTCCTGCAACCCTCAAAATAAACCCGAAGCGCCTTACCACCGGGTGCATCCCATTTTGCAAATGTTATTTGGCGTCAAGCGGTGGCTCATTACATGGGGAAACTGCCTTCAAACTCAGTGGTGTCATGGGGAATTGTCTTGAGCAAATGATTGACCTCATCGAGTTCAGCGTCTTCTGGGTCAAAAGAGCCACCCACCCATTCGAGCATTTCCTCATGTTCTGGATGGTCGACGGATCGGATCGCGTCTAGAAAATTCTGATAGCCCCAAACGCCGCCACAGTCTTCGGGGGGGCAGGCGCGTTTGGCTTTGATGCAAACCGGATAGCTGGCCTCAGGGTCAGCGGGCAGCACCTTCTCAACCAAAATCTCATGCTCCCAAGAGTCGCCAAAGTCGTAGAGGTATGAGAACTTAAACCCTTCTCCGGCAATGACTTTGCTCAGTTTGACCTTTTGCTCGTCACGCAGACCCAGCTCGTCAAAGCCTAAATCAGGCATTGGTTGTCCGTAGTCAATGTCGCGAATGGTAAATGAATGGAGGTGGGAGTTAGTCCAGCCCATGGCGTGCTGAATAACCCAGTGCAAATGGCCCAGGGTGACATCGCTGCGCACCTGCACCCGTCGCCAAATCGGTGGGCGAATGTCTCTAATCGTGATCTTGAGCTGATAAACCGACTGAGCCTGCTTGCGAGGGGCCATGCTAGGTCGAGGGGATAAACATCTCCTATAAAACACTACCCCACCTATGCCAATGCTCCCGCTAGGCACGCCTCAAATACCGACCTGCGATGGTTGAAGACCGGCCCAAAGGGCAATCGCCCAACTCTGACCACCCCAGTAGCGCCATCTTGCTCCTGTTGTGAGGACTCAAAGGGCTTGGTGACAGCAAGTGGGGAAGCCCCTTGCACTTCGCCACCCCACTTCACAGACCCTGAGCATATGTGCTCTGTGCCAGTAGGGCTAAAAAGTGAACTAAGTTTGGCCTGTATTGGGTTGTGCCAGTTGCCTCAAAGCCTGATTTTGCCGTTCTATCTACAAATCGCAGCCAAACCTATCGATTGACTTGAATGCTGTGTGTAGTGAGGGGTTCCGCAGGATATGCAGCTGCGGCATGGTTGCGGCGCGGGGCAACTAGCCGATGCCTATTTTCAGCCTTAAGCTACACAGCCTATCTCACCCCTTCATGCGATCTTTGAGTGCGGTGAACAACGTCTCAAGGCTTCATTTATGCAACAACGCCGCTCACCTCCTTTCTCATCATCTTGTCGAATTCCTTCCAGCTCTGATTTTCTGCTCTCCCTGTCATTTTTTGCCCCTGTACTTTGAGTTGTCGTACTTGGATTTATTGACTACGCAACAAAATCTGTTACGGATGGAAGGGATGTTGGGATGTTGGTATCGAGCTGGAGTCAACGCCCTCAGAACTAACGAGATCGCGGAGTGTTAAATCTGAGGCGGAAGCTCAGACTCCGAGTGCCGACGTAGGGCGATCGCCGATTACCGAAGTGTCCCAACCCCCTGCCAAGTCAGTCGCTGAGTCTCCTGATGCATTTGCTGATGTTCTAGAAATCGGTGAAATCTCCGCTGTCAATCCGCCTCAGATTCAGGGACTGGGAGATGAATAACCGTCAGACTCCCCGAACTATTAGGAGACGGTGGACAGTCTGCGGAGCGTGGTACAAGACCTGCCCACAGCGCAGTAGGAGAGCCTACTGGCCGCGACCGACCAGGCCGCCACGCAAATGGAGCAGCCTGCTCCGTCCCCATCAGATGCGTCAGTATCAGCCGGAGCTTTTCTCCAAGCTGAGATCGTGCAGAATATCAGGAACTGGATCGGTAACTGGCTGAGTGGGAGGAAAAGGCAAACAGATTCGCTCAGCATTAAGCAGTTCCGCAACTGGTATCAAGCTGCTAGAGTCCTGGGCCACTCCGATGATGAGTTGGCTGATTTCGAATAGATTGTATGAGGTTCCAGGCAATCGCCTCCGCCGGGGCATCCCCATTGACAGCTACCGCCACGAATATCTGACGTTCTAGGTCATAGGCCACGACTGCTTTCACGCTGGGAGTACCGCCGCTGTGCCCTAACCAGTGGATGGAGTTGGTGTCTGCATCAATGTCATAAAGCATGATGCCCTGGCCGTAATAGGTGCCGTTATCAAACATGGGATACAGCTCGGTCAGACTATTTCTGAGCAAATGTCGGGGATACACCTCACCGGAGAGCACCGCAGCCAGGAATCGCACCATGTCCTCAGCAGGCGCGACGATATTTCCCGCGCCAAAGGGCACGCTGGGCTGAAAGTTGCTGTCAGGCTCACCGTCGATGTGCCCTACCGCGAGATTAGACGGGATTTGCTCAGGGCTGAGGGTTTCGGTTCGCGTGAGGTTCAGAGGTGTGAGCAGGCGATCGCGCGTTACTTCAGAGAACGGTTTCCCGTCAATGGCTTCAGCAATCTGCGCTAACATCACATAGCCTGTGTTGGAGTAGCTCCAGTACTCGCCGGGGCAAAAGTCGGCCCCATGGCGAGCCGCAATGTCAATCAGCTCATTGGGAGGCGTATAGCCAGGGCGATCGCGAAACGGCAGGTCTTGCTGAAAACTAAAGACGCCGCCCGTATGTGTCAGCAGGTGTTCAACGGTGATGACTGGCGCTTGGGGATAGTTGGGAAACCAGGTGTCAATGGCTTGATTAAGGATGAGCTTTTCTTCGACCACTTGCTGCAAGATGACCGACGCGGTGAAGAGTTTGCCGACACTGGCCCACCAGAACACGGAGGCATCCGTCAGGGGCGTCTCTGGTGCGGTCGCAGCCAGCCCTATGGTTTCTGACCACATTCCCTCACCGGGAATGCCTACGGCAGCGGTCACTCCCGGTGCGCCGGATTTCTCGAATGCTTCTTGGAGAGTATGATTCAGGCGCTCAGTTAAGGCTGCGTCCAGGTCGCCGGATAGGTCGAATGTGGTCGGTAGCAATTCTATATTGACGCCTTCGTGCAAGCCTTGGCGGAGCCGCTCCGGAGGAGCATCGCCCCGATATTCAGCAGTGGGTGAACAGACGTGAGGCTGCGGGCGGGCGATCGCATTGCCGGTTGCGCCAAGCAACAATGTGACGGGTAAGAGAGCTTTCCAGAGCCCCAGAGGCAAAAAATAGACGCTCACGACTACTCGCCCTGCGTTGACGATAACGCCACCACTGCGGCCCGAAGCAAGGGATCAGCGGCAGTGCCAATCTGTTGGGTAGCGCCCTCCTCAACAACAATATCTGGCTGCACCCCAACGTCACTGACATCTTGACCACTGGGTGGATACCATCTGGCCGTTGTCAGCATCATTCCCGAACCGTGGGCTGGCAGGGGGCGAATAGAGCGAATTAGATTGCTGCCGTAAGTCGGCGCGCCTACGACGACAGCCCGCTGTTGGTCTTGCAGCGTTGCCGCTACCAGCTCGCTACCGTTGCCCGTTTCCCCATTGACCAGCAACGCTAGCGGTTTATCCGTCATCAACGATGCTCTGTCAGCTTGGGCTTCCCGCACGGTGCTGCGACTGTTTAAGGTCGCAATTAGCCCGTCTTCTAGCCACAGATCGGCGACTTCAACGGCGCTATTCAGCAGCCCTCCAGGATTCGATCGCAGGTCTAGCACGTAAATGGCTACGTTCTGGGCATCGAGTGTCGCGATCGCTGAAGCGGTTTCACTGGGCGTATCACTCTCTAAATAACTGACTTGAATGTAGCCGACGCTAGTGCCATCGATCATTTCAACCCGGTATTGCACGACTGGTGCCGCCGCTACAGTCACCTCCACTTCTGCCAAATCTCCGTCGGGGGGCTGCAGGGCGCTAAACTCCTCTGGGGTGAAGTACTGAGACCCTGGGTCCTCCAGCAACCCCATCATCTCCCGCAGAGCGTCGTGTAATGCTTGATCTGACGGATACGTCCGATTCATGTAGTCCTGCCGCACAGCTGACCAGTCCTGCTGATTAAACGTTGGATCAATATAGGTTCGGTCAATCAGCTGCCAAATTTCGTCGACTTCTTCTAGGCGACGGGATTGATCAGTCGGGGAGTAGGCCGCGAGGTCAGCGGCACCACAGCCTGCCACGATCGCGGATAAGGCTAATGCAAACATTCGGGTTAAATTGATCATCGGTTTGGTTACAGGCAGTTCTATCGGCAGCGGTCGAGCGGCGACCAGTAAAGAGTCAGATGACTGCGACAGGTTTTTTATTCTGGTCTATCTGTTTGTAGAGCGTGAACGAGGGCGGGACGGGTTTGTAGGCGACGGAAATAGGCGGCGATGTGAAGATGCTTGTCAGCTAGGAGCCCCATGAGGTTGATGGATAGGAGGCTCACCGCCAGCATAATATCGGCCCCGGTGAACTCATCGCCAACGATGTAGGCATGATCTGTGAGGGCGCGATCGCAGTAGCCGACCGCAATATCGAGTTCGTCGCCGAGGCTCGCGGCCATGGTCGGTGATTTATCCTGCAATCGGCGGATGGCGTTGATGTAAGGATTCAGGGTGCCTTCGGGAAAATGCATCCACTGGAGATACGGGCCTCGCAGCGGTGAATCGATAGCTGGGGCGAGGCGACCTTGACCGTACCGCTCGATGATGTACTGGGCGATCGCTCCCGACTCACACAGCACGATGTCACCATCCACCAGCGTGGGGAACCGTCCGGTGGGGGTGTTTTGGGCGAAGATTTTACCATCGACGGGCGGCACAAACTCGACGGTCTTGAGCGTGTGCTCAAGGCTGAGTTCTTTCAGTAGCCAGCATACTCGCAGCGAACGGGTCATCGGATTGTGATACAGCGTCATCATGGTGCGTTCCTCAAGATTGATCAACGTCAGGTCCGAGAGCTTCAATGCGTTTTAGCGCCGCGGCAAGTGACTGACAAAAGACATATAGCGTGGTCATAAACCAGACGACGAATATATAGAAAAACCAGAGCAGCGCATGAGTATTGATGGCGATCGCGTGATTCTGCTGCTGTAAATAATCGATTATTTGCTCTACCGTCTGGACATCTTCAGAAATGGTGGAATAGCCCAAATCACTCAGGCTCCTCATTAAGGTGAGGATTGTAACAGCCCCTATCCCTAAGCAAATAGCCAAACAAATCAGACTGATTTTGAACCGTTTCAGGCTCTGCCCGATTGAGACTATCTCTCGCCCGCTGCTGAAGCGATAAGCTGAAAAAGTTCCAATCAATACGATCAGGACAATCAAAAAGGGAAATAGAGTATTCATAAGGTTTGATAGCCGATCAAAACGATTGACAACTGAAATCAGAGCAGTTGTAAATTATATATGAAAGACCTCTTGCGTCGTGAGGAATCATCAAAATAATCTGACTAATTTATGTTTCAGAGGTAGGAAGATCTCTGGCACTGTCCGCACTAGAGGCGATTAACATTAACGACTTGAGACGGAGATAGATGTAAAGCGTTATGCTGCTGCCGACTAGCTCTGTCGCAAGAAATTGAAACACACTCAATTGCGATGCATAAAGTAGCCTGGACAAAAAGAGAATGAGATTAGCCAGTATTGCATAGGCCAAATAAGCCCGAATCGATAGGGCGGCAACTAAGCAAATGAAGCGCTCAATGAAATTCTGGTTGTCGCCTCGACGATTGGCGCGATAGCTGGCGGTCACTCCCCAAAATAAAATGCCCCATGATACCAATAGAATCAATCCAAATCCGCTAGGAATTGTTTGGATGGCTCTTAGGATGCTGTCGTCGCTCCAAAGAGCACCGATCGCAATTAAGACCCAGAGGAAGTTGAGCTTTTCTCGCTCGGTTAGGGTGCCATCTCGTAGGGCGATCGCCACCTGACGAGGGTTCTGAAAAACTGTCAAAACTTATCTCCTATTTGTTTGCCAGCAAAGGCATTTCAAGCGTTCTACCTTGCACAGTAAAATAACGTATTCAGGGTGCAATACCTACCAGCGGGTACCCAACTGGGTAGAACAAGATTACCCAGTTGGGTGAGCCTGACTGTCTAGAACCGATCGCTCGCGAAGGGTCAGTCTGGAGCGATCGCCGCCTCAAGCTGTTGCGCTAACTGGTCGAGATCAACCCCAAGTTCCTCTTTGAGGATGTGGGTGGCGATGCCGCCGCCAGTTTCGTGAGCTTCATCGAGGATGCCGAGGAGCAAATGTGCCGGAGCGATTTGGGATTCGCCGCCTACCTTGGCCCGCTCTAGCGCCAGGTCAATCACTCGTCTGGCCCGCATCGCCAACGGCAGCTGCGGCGGATGCCAACTCTGGGGCGGTTCAGGCCGTACTCCTAACCACTTCGCCACCAACGGTTGCACGACTTCAAACGTTACGTCTTTGTCCCGCAGCACTCGGCCAGCCAGGTTGTCCCCGTCGGCCAGCAGTCCCAACAGCAGCCCCTCAGTACCCAGAAAGTCAAAGTTGATGGCTTTGATTTCGGCCTCGCCGAGCTGCACGACATGCTGGGTGGCCGGGCTGAAGAGTTTGTCTGTGGGAATCAGGGACTCGGTGACCTCTCCCAGTGTGAGCAAGGAGACCGCTTTCAGCATGGTTTCAAAGGTGCTGGCATCCATACCGCCCCAGCTTTCTGCCGAGGGTCCTTCCTCCTGATACATGCGGGTCAGCGCCGTGTAAATGTCGCTATCGCCGTGAACGAAGGCTTTCATGCTGCCGAGCCAGCGACGGGCGAGGTGGTGCATGGTCGGACTGTGGAGGTCAGTGCCGCTAGTGATTGCGGTCTGAATCTCGGCCAGCAGTGCTTGCCATTCGCCCTCATGTTCTTGAAAGCGGCGATCCAGAACAGCTTGCTGTTCAGGTGTAAAATATTGGGTAGTCAAAGTGATGGTCTCCATCGTTTTAATCAGGTTTTCAACTGCAACTGATTGAGTAGTTTCTAACTCTTTGGCAAGAACATTTAAGTGAGTGAGCAATGTCTGGGATAAGGCGATTTGATCGCGTAGGCGCGATCGGTGCAGGTCAATGACCTGGGGCAAAGAAAATTCAGGACTCGCTAAACAGTCTTGAATTTCGCTCAGGGACAGGCCCAATTGCCGCAGCGACAGAATCTGCTGAAGCCGAATGATATCCTGATCGCTATAGAGCCCATTTGAGATCTTTTGGTGTTTACGCGAGAATTGAAGGGACGTCTACCTCCAGTGACCATGGCCTATTCGAGCAGTCTGAGCGATGCAGAATGGGAAATCCTTGAGCCTCTGTTGCCTGAGGTCTTGCCTCCCAAACACAAGACTCGCCCTCTACGGTGGAGCTATCGAGCCCTGATTGATGGGCTCCTCTACCGCCTCAAGAACGGCTGCAATTGGGAAGACTTGCCCAAAGACCTGCCTCCTTATTCAACCGTTTACTGGCACTACAAGCAATGGCGGGAGTCGGGCACGATTGAGAAACTGATGACGGTTTTGCATGAGCAGGTGCGCGCCCAGGTAAAAAAAAGCCCAAATGGACTACGTTAATCATCATTGACTCCCAAGCCGTCAAGAATACCTGCAACGCCAGTGTGGACTCCAAAGGCTTCTGCTTCTACAAAGCGACGAATGGTATCAAACGACATCTCGCCGTCGATATCCTGGGGTTTCCCTTTTTTACCCTCTGCACACCGGCGAACCTGTCCGATGACGCTGGGTTGATTCAATTGCTGACACAAAATATCGACTACTTCCGCTCAAAGCCCGTCAATATCCCCAAAATAACGATCCTGCTAGACCACGGTTATCATCCCGACGCGTTGCGACAGGCCCTTGAACAGGTCTATCCGCAGATTATGCGAAAGATTAAGTTCGAGCGGTCGCCGAAGCCGTCTAAGGCCGAAAAAGCGGCAGCGGGTCAGACGGGATTTGTTCCTGTGGCCGCCCGCTGGGTGGTGGAGCGGTCCAACGCTTGGATGGAACGCTGCAAGAGCTTGGTCAAGAACTTTGAGAGAACCTTGTCCAATGCCACCACGCAGCTCAATCTATGCTTCGTCAGGCTAATGCTCAAGCGCCTTGCAACCGCTCCGTAGAGATCTCAAATGGGTTCTATACAGCCGATGGTCGGTCTCAGTGCGATGGGATGGCACCAGCAGACCAATTTCGTCGTAATAGTGCAACGTCCGAATCGAGAGCCCCGTTTGTTTCGCCAGTTCGCCAATTTTTAGAAAATTAGACATCGATCTCACCCGCTTCAATTTGCCCGTGAATTGCAGTCGATGGCCTGGATGGTAGACCCTGACGCAACGTGAGGTGCAAGGGGCTATGGCGAATCTTGGGCAAAAACTTGAACGTCGTTTTGAGTGGCGATCGCCAAATAGTTGCCAGTTGGGTCAAACTGGGCCTGTTCGACCAGCACATTAAAATTGGTAGCGGCGGTGGTCGCGATATGAATGAGCCGTGTTCCGGCTACATCACCGCGAACAAAGTAGAATTGCCCGTCTGGACTGAGGCGACCGAGGCGATCTTGGCGGTCAACGCCGCGTAGCTCGCTAATGCGCTCTAGGCGATCGCCCGTGCGCATATTCCAGGTATCGAGATGGAGGTCGTAGAGGTTTTGCGACAGCGATCGCAGGGTATCCGGGCCGGTGAACACCATGTCCACAAACCCGAAGTTGCTGTCCAGTGCCAGGGTGCGCTCTACTCGTCCCGTATCCATTGACCAAACGGTGATGACCTGTCCCACCACCTCTGATCCAGCGTCTGGCCACACAAAGCCCATCCCAGCCAGCCACTCACCATTGGCACTAAAGGCAAACTGGCCGTGCTCTGCCCCAGCTGGGTTGGCTAAAGACTGGACAACCTCTCCCGTAGACGCATTGTGAAGCTGGAGCTGAAGATCAGTAGGGCGATCGGCAGGGCCAAAGCTCAAACTCACCTGGCTCAGCACTCGGTCATCACCGGGTTGAAACCCGACCTGTACCAGCGGTACGCCAACAAACCCGACTTCATCCCGAAACTGCCCCTGGGCGGTGCCGAGGGGCTGCTGCCAGAGCTGCTGTCCTGCTTCAACCTGCCATGATTGCAGCGTTAGCGCATGATCCGGGAGCGTTTGAGCGATCGCGGCGAGCTGGGTACCCCCGTGACTGATGGCGATCGCCTCAAAGCGGGTACTCCCGTCGGTCACGATTTCGGTGATCAACTCCCCCGTCTGCCCCTGCCAAATCTGGATCATGTCTCCTGCGAGACTGAGAGTAGCGATGCGAGTCCCGTCACGGCTCACACTCAGCTGTTGGGCACGGGTCGATAGGGTGGCAATCGGCGTCGCTGACCAGCGATCGGCCTGAGCATCTACAACATAAGACGTATCGGCCAGTGGTTGAACTTGCCCTTCCTGCACCAATGCTTGATACACAAAGGCTGCAATATCAGCCCGCGAAGCCCCACGGTTTGGCTGCAGTTGGGTCAGCGTGGGGTAGTTGACGACGATTTCCGCCTCGGTGGCAGCGGCGATACTGGCGCGGGCATAGTCAGGAATAGTCGCTGCATCGGTGTAATAGCTCAAGCCGTTGAAGGTGTCGCTGCTGTAGTCCAGCCCGTTGGCCAGGGAGACCAGTGCCTGCGCCCGCGAAATAGTCTGTTCGGGGCGAAATTCGTTACTGGGATAGCCGACGAGAAAACCAGCCGCATGAGCCGTATTGATCGTTGCATATCCCCAGTAGTCGACAGGAACATCGATAAATCCCCCGATGGAGCCTTCCGGTAACGGTTCTGTCGCAGGAAACGCCTGCACTAAAATTGCGGCAAACTCCGCCCGCGTCACGGTGGCTTCTGGGCGAAAGGTGCCGTCAGGGTAGCCACTCAGAATGTCTCGATCGGCGAGGGCACTGATATAGTCGGCAGCCCAATAGTCGGGGGCAACATCGCTAAATGTCTCAGCCTGAGCCACTACTGAGGTGGCCGAAATAGTGGTTAAACCGATGACTAGTCCTGTGAGAGTGCGAAAGTTTGCGTGGGGCCAGACGGGCAGCTTTTTCATCGTTAATCAGTTGCAGTAACAGCGGAGCATGGAATGGCGCGAATCTATCTATCACGGCGGCACTGCCGGTCACTGGGGAAAAGTCGTATCGAGTGGAGCGGTGCGTGGCAAAGTTCGATCGCCAACCATTGATCCCATAGCAGTCAAGACGACGATGCCTGCAATTAGAGCCAAAACTATCGCTTCCGCCAGCAGGAACCAGCGCAGCATAGACCAGAGGTGCGATCGCGTGCGGCGCTTACTTGCAACGTTTTCCATGATGCTTTAATGACTCAACCCTTTGACCATAGAAGGGCTCGCTTTGACTTGCCTACCCTCAAGTGGGTCATCGTCTGGAGGGGCTATCCTCACCCGGTTGGGTGAACCTAATTGCAGGATGCCAAAAGTTCAACTGCGCCGTAGGCTCAGAACCATCATCTAACTGCTGTCTTTACTGAGGCAAACTAATGGAACCTGATTCTTGCCATGCTTCTGAATCCAGTGAACATTCTCTGGCGATCGCTGCCCGCAACTTCCTGACTGGAGCTTTCCTCAGTGGGGTACCTGTTCTAGCCTATCTGTGGCTGTCGGTGGATATGATCTACGGGAGTTGGGCGGCTGTGGGTACGGTGAGATTAGTGGGGGCGATTGCGGTTCCGCTTCTCTGCGGGCTCATATCGGCTATTTGGGGACAAAAAGTGATCCGTTATCTGTCTGCCATTGTCGAGAGTGTTCAGTTACCGTTTTAAGCTACCTTGCAAGCTTGGCATTAATCGACTAAGCCACGCCGGACGGCGGCGACGGCGGCCTGAACCCGATCGCTCACCACCAGCTTGTTCATAATTCCCTTTACGTAGGTCTTGACGGTATTGGGGCTGAGGTAGAGCTGTTGGCCAATTTCGGTATTGCTCAGCCCTTCAACGATGAGTTGCAGGACTTCGCGTTCGCGATCGCTCAGCAATCCCTCATCGCCCTCAGCTTTAGGGCGAGCGAGGGACAAATTTGCATGACCTTTTGGGCGATTTGCGGATCGAGATAGGCAGCACCGGAAGCTGCTACCCGGATGGCATTCACCAGCGCCTCTATATCTGTTCCCTTGATGCAATAAGCATCTGCCCCGCTAGAAAGAGCCGCAATAATCTCCGTCTCATCGGTGTGGGAGGTCAGCATTACCACTCGCGTTTGTGGCAACAACGCCTTGATGGTCTGTGTCGCTTCGATGCCGTCTACTCCCGGCATGCCCACATCCATCAACACGATGTCGGGTTTGAGTGCATTGGCCTGTTCGATTCCCTGACGGCCATCCGTGGCTTCGCCCAAAAGGATAAAATTGGTCTGCTGACTGAGAGCTGCCGTCAACCCCAATCGCATCATTGGATCATCATCGACAATGATTAAGGTTAAAGCAGTTGGCGTTGCACTCATAGAGATTCGAATAAGACAGACCCCAATTTTACTCTCGTAGACTCACCCAATTGGATGAGCTAATTGTGGGGTGTGCTGTTGGTGCAATTGCGAGAGCATTAGAGCAGTCCCCCTACCATTTAGAGAGAACCGCGATGGTGCAACGCCACTCCCGTAGGAGCATCGCCTGATGATCTCGCTAACGACATCGCTACATCGACTACGGCGGCGACTGACGCAACCTCTGGCGACCCCGCCACCCTCAAAAGCATATCGACGGTGGCTAGAGCAGTTTATTCGCGATCGCTTACGCCTCACCATTTGGATTTCGATCGTCCTATTGTTGATCTTTATCGTGCTCAACTTTGGCATCATTGTGCCCGCATTGTCACAGGGAAATGGAGAAACCATCGGATTGAGCGTCGAGCAATACCAGCTATATCCCCTTTTTTTTGGGGCTCAGCAGTTGGGCCTATTGCTTACCCTCATTTTGTGGCGTCGCGCCACCAAGCTAAAACAGCTACGATGGCTCTTTTTCGGCTTTTCGGCAGCCGTGAATTTAACGCCCCAACTCATGTATCTGCTCATTGGTGAAACTATGGTGGATTTGGGCGGCTGGATTATATTTTTCATGCTGCAAGCCGTCTTGGTCCCCGTGCGCTGGCAATGGCACCTGATTTCTCAGGTCAGCTTGCTGGCTTTGGTCGTCTTTTCTGCCTTTGGGCTACAGTTTGCGATCCCTGGTATTCCCGCTGAATTACAGCAGTCTGTTGTGGTTTTCCACGTCGTTGTCCTAGTCTGCGTGTTCGTGGTGAGTGACCTGGGCATCTACCTTTATGAACAGTTGCTGAGGCGAGAATTTGAGCTGCGACAACAGTTAGAACTGTTTCTCCATGCGGTATCTCATGATTTGCGGAATCCCGTGATGGGTACGCTGATGCTGCTCAAAAACCTCCCCGCTCACGAGGGCAAAGTCTGGATAGATCAGACTGTTGTTGACCAAATGGTTACAGGCCAAGAACGGCAGCTCAAGCTGATCAATTCTCTACTCGAAACCCATAACCAGGACATGGGCGGAGTCGTGCTGCATCGAGAGGCGATCGCCCTGCCGAAGCTGATCGATGCCGTTGTGCTTGATTGGCAACCGATGTTGCAGCACACTCAGAGTAACGCTCAAGTCGTCCTCTCAACGCATTTGCCCCTCGTGATGATTGATCCGCTGCAAGTGCGTCGAGTCTACGACAACCTGATTGACAACGCCTTGCAGTACAACCGTCCGGGGCTATGCATCACCCTCGCCGCGACTCAGCAAGGCCAATATGTACACTGCACTGTCCGTGATAACGGCCAGGGCATTGGCAACCCAACCTCTGACAACACTGACTCAGCTTCTCTCAAACCTCGCATTTTTGATCGCTACAGTCGCGGAATCAACAGCCGTCAGCCTCTACATCTAGGTTTAGGGCTCTACATCTGCCAGCAAATTATTGAAGCCCACGGCGGCCAAATCGGAGTCGACAGTAAACTTGACCAGGGCACCACATTCTGGTTCACGTTGCCACTGGCAAACTAAGCCCAATTGATTGTTACAGGCTCAATCGATAGTCTGTAAACGTGATCTCAAAGCCATCGTCACCTGGGGAGGTGCGTATCAAACGGCGAGCCGTCCAATCAGACTGAAAAGGCCAGTCGATGCGGTGATCGGATGTGAGGGAAGAAGATGCTGGCGCTATGCCTTGAGGCGATGCGAGGGGTTTGTGCTCAGTGGTCTCAAGCGGGTTAAGGGCAAGGTAGGTTGAATAGTTGCCTGCGCGCACAGCTATCCAGCAATAGAAAAGGACTAAATTGCCCCAAATAGCAGCTACGCTACTTTAGGGCCTAGAAGGCATTAAGTTGCTCTTTGAACCAGGCTAACAATCGGGGGCTCAAGCGAATAGAACTTTTGCTGAACGTCTCTACAGCCTGTGCTGCATCTTGCCTAGTTAGCAGCCCCACCTGACAAGCTACTAAGAGTAATCCCAGCGTTCCTTTAACCTGAAAACCCATGGCCTGAGCAATTTTGCGGCCAAGGCGCTCGTCAATAATGAGCCAATCGACCGCCAACTCTTGCCCCAGCAAAATGACATCTTGCTCACCAAGGTCTAGGCCCATCAACGCCACAGGAATAGGTGAGGTGAGGGCAGGCTGCTGAACGATGAGCCAATCAGCAGTGCGAACGACATCACTCCCAGGTCGCTGCCGCCCCTGGGTTACAACTTCCTGGTAAACAGATGTAGGAACGTAGACCTCAGAGAAAAGCTGATTTAGTAGCTGAAGATAGCCCGTCAAAGAGAGAGAAATTAGTGCGTGGCGTTGATGACGGCCTTCATTCAGTCTCAGAAGGTAGGGGCCAATCTGAAATATCGGCTTCAGCAGCCAGCTCATCTTCGGGGTAGTCAATGACGGAAAACCCGTTTTCAGACAGCAGACGATAAAACTCCCAGCGATCGCAGCCCAAGATTTGTGCGCCAAACCCGCCGGATATGCGGCCCATTTCGTAGAGCTTGCCCAGGGTATAGATCAAGACTTTTTGGCGAAAGCCCTCGGGTTCTTCCCGCAGGGCAACCAACAATTCGTTGGGAAACGCGACTTCCATAGGTATGAGCCGTAAGACGGTGTCCCCATCGTAACCAATCTAGGCCAGCCCACAAAGCGGCAAGCGTGCAATCGCCTAAACCTGCATGGCTACAGCACCCACAGCAACCGGCGCACCTGGGCGACTCGGCTAGATAAGGCGGTGGTAAAGTTGCAAGCATTTCAAGACCTAGATCACGGAGCAGCTAACCAGCTCAGTACCCGAATGATCCAAATACCGCGCCGTCATGGTGACCGATTCATACCTTAGTAGCCGTGCAATCTAGAGCCAGATCAGTATGCCAAAGCCGAGATCGCCCTCTTCTTCTGCTCCGAGCTCACCTCCAGATATCGCTGCAAGCTAGCTAAGCTCCGGTGTCCGCTAATCTCTTGAATTACCCGCAGGGGCACCCCGGCATTACTCAGATTGGTTAGGGCCGTGCGCCTAAAGCTGTGGGTACTAATCCCCACCCCATCCAGCCCGGCATAGGCCAGCACCTGGTCGAGCAGCCAATCCGCCGACGACCGGGCCAATCGCCCCCGCCCATGGCGACCGGGGAACAGGTACTCAGCCCCGCCGTTGTCATAGGCCGTCAACAGCACCGCCAGCCTGGGGTGAATGTCGATCTGTCGGGTGGCCAGCTTGCCCTTGGTCGCCTTGGCCGGTAGCACCAGCACCGAACCTTTAATGTCGCCAGGCCGCAGGGCGATCGCCTCACTCACCCGCAAGCCGCAGTAGAGCATGATGCCGAACAGCACCCGATCGCGGGGCGAGTCCATCGCCGCAAACAGCCGGGCAATTTCATCGTGGGTTAATACCTTCGCCTGGCCGTTCGTGCTCATCGGATCCGCTGTGTGCCTCCCTCATTTTACTAGACAGAATTGAGATTTTGTCTAGTAAAAATCGACGGTTTGTAAGGGTTTCCGGGCATGGAGGCGTGGGGCGGTTTCGTGTCTCATGTGAGACAGCCGGAAAGCCTTGATTTTTCGTTGTATCGTCTCAGCACTGGAATGGCGAGACGAATGCCATCGTTAGTTGATCCAATTGCCACCGGCGAAACCACCACCTTCATGGGTCACCCCTACGCCCGCAAGCAGTTCACCATAGCTCACCGCCAGCAGCCCGCAGAACTGACCTATCGCGGCATTCGCTACGTTCGTTAGCCCACCAGACTCCTCTCAGACAACCTCGACCAACCTCCTATCTCTCCGCTAGCAACAACGAGGATTTTTGTTAGCCAGTTAATCGATTAAGTGATTAACTGGTTAACCACCCCAATGCCCAACATCACATAAAGCAATAATCCCAGCTATTGATTAATCGCTTAGGCAATTAATCAATAGCTGGGTAATCGGGAACCGCTGCCAACAAAGGAGCCAAAGAATCACCCCATTGAACAACGGCACTGGCAAAAAGAATAGAGAGGGATTGAGGGCAATCGCCTAGCCCAAATTCACTCAACCGGTTAATCAGTTAATCAGTTAATCAGTTAATCGATCAACCAATCAACCAACTGACTGACTGACTGGTTGGGAAGCGCCGCTAGCAAAAGACCTTGAAAGCCTACAAACAGCTCACTATCAGCTGTAGCATAGCAACCGACTGCCCAATCCTAAGATCATCCCCTTGGAATCAATTAACCGCTTAATCGTTTATTCAAACAGCCGATTAAGCGGTAAGATTCGATTAATCAGTTTATCGCTTAGACAGTCAACTGATTAACCGATTAAGCGGACAAGCAAATGATTATTACCGTTGCCGGATTCAAGGGTGGGGTCGGCAAGACCACCACCGCCGTGCACCTGGCCTGCTACTTTGCCAACAAGTCTGACAAGACCCTGCTAGTCGATGGTGACCCTAACCGCTCATCCCTGTCATGGTCAAAACGGGGGACGCTGCCTTTTCAGGTCTGTGACCTGATGTCGGCGGCTAAGGCATCCAGGGGCAAAGAGTACGTCATTGTCGATACCGAAGCCCACCCCGATGAAGACGAGCTACAGGCCCTGGCAGAGGGCTGCGATCTGCTGGTGCTGCCCTCCACCCCGGACGCCCTAGCCCTAGAGGCGCTGCTGGCCACCGTCGATAACCTCCAGAACCTAACCTCTTACGGGGTAGTGCTAACGATGGTAGACAGCCGCAAGAAGGCTACCGCCCTCCAAGCCAAAGAAACGCTTAACCGATTAAGCATTCCGGTGTTTAAGCAGATGATTAGGCGCTTAACCGCTTACGAGAAAGCGGCTCTGGTTGGGGTGCCGGTGTACGACACAGGCGATCGATTTGGGCGCATCGCTTGGGGCGAGTATGAGTCACTAGCAAAGGAGATTGAGAGTCATGCCTGATGCAGCCAGCATGTTTGACAAGCTAGCCCAGAGCCGCCAAAAGGCCAAGGCCACTCCAGTACCAGAGCAAGCGCCGGAACCAGCACAGGAGGTGCCCCCCAAGAAGCGGCAGCGAAAAGCCACTGGCAAGCGCTCTGACCCAAACTACATTCAGGTGGGGGCTTATATACCCATTGAGCTAAACAAATCTGTCAAACGACTGCTAGTGGACAAAGACCAGGATTTCTCTGAACTGGTCTCTGAACTGCTAGCCCATTGGGTTCGGGAAAATAACGGTTAACTGATTAATCGTCTAATCGCTTAGTCGATGATTTGATTAATCACATTCCTGGCCCATCTAGATTTCGGACACCTCCAACACTTTGCCAAGAGTACGATCTAACTCATGCCTAGCCAAATTTCGGACACCTCTATCTGTCCGCTGGTTCGTAAGCATTGCATCGCCTGTGGCGCGGCTCAGATTTATTTGGATCCCCCTTCTTCCCTTGCTGCGCGGGAGTTATAGGAAGTGATTGCCCCAAATATGGATCACTTTCTGCCAAAAAGCATTTAATCGCTTAATCAGATAACCAGTTAACCGCTTATGTCCAAAACCCCTACTCTATTCCCTGATGAAGAAAACTACTTTGCCCTACTCAGTGGACTGAAGAAACGGATCCAGTCGGCACAGACCAAGGCAGTCCTGGCAGTCAATAAGGAGCTAATCCTGCTCTATTGGCAGATAGGCCGTGAGATTCGCGCACGACAGCAGGCAGAGGGTTGGGGCGGTAAAGTCATTGAACGCTTGGCTCAAGACCTGAAGCGAGAGTTTCCCGATATGAAGGGTTTCTCGCGCTCAAACCTCATGTATATGAGAGCTTTCGCGGAAGCATGGCCTGACGAGCAATTTGTCCACCAAGCTGGTGGACAAATTCCGTGGAAGCATAATTGCGTCATTCTCGAAAAGATCAAGGACCCCGCCGAACGCCTCTGGTACATCCAGCAAACCGTTGACAACGGCTGGAGTCGCAACGTGCTGGTATTACAAATCGAGAGCGGCCTGTTTCAACGCCAAGGTGGTGCGATCACAAACTTTGATCGCACTCTACCCTTGCCCCAGTCCGATCTGATGCAACAGCTAATCAAGGATCCCTATCATCTGGAGTTTTTGCCCATCGGCAAGAAGTTCCAGGAACGGGAACTGGAGAGCGCTCTGGTCGCCCACATCCGGGACTTCCTCATGGAGTTGGGAGTTGGCTTCGCGTTTGTTGGCAGCCAGTACTATCTCAACATTGGTGGCGAAGATTTCTACCTCGACCTGCTGTTCTACCATCTGGAACTGCGCTGCTTCGTCATCATCGACCTCAAGATGGGGGAGTTCAAGGCCGAGTATTCCGGCAAAATGAACCTTTATGTCTCGGCTGTTGATGACATCCTGCGGAAGGAGCACGACAACCCGACGATCGGCATCATCCTGTGCAAGTCGAAGAACAAGACGATCGCTGAATACGCCCTGCGCAACGTCAACACGCCGATTGCCGTGTCAACCCACAAGCTACCCAAACAGCTCCAGGAAAGCCTGCCGACTGCCGAACAGCTGGAAATGGAGTTGGAAGCCGCTGTGAAAGAGCTGGGGGACGATCAGCCGGATGAGCCCTGAATCCTGTGGCTTTACCCATACCCTTCCTTACCAAAGCCAAATCCAGGCTTCTTGTTGCAGGATTGGATTCCCAGAATTGAGATAGCCCATCACAGATGCAGGCTTCTATGTCGATTTCGGGCACCCTGGAAGTCTTGCCACATGGCCATTTGGGGCACCTCACTTCCTCAATTTCGGGCACCCTATTTGTCAGCGTCTACTGGGGTACCCCTATGCGGTCACCCATCCCAGAAAACCTATGCACGCACCACAGCACCCTATAAAGACATCTCAATCACGTCTTTTTTTGTAGTCTTGTCTCATGTGTGTGAATTCATCGCCTACGACGATACGAACGCGTTCACCATCTTCTCTTCGGATAGTCAGCTCACTGAGGCCTAGCTCCGATAGACAATCGGCTAAAGCCAGCAATTGCTTAGTCAAATCTGGGGTGTCCATGCTCATCCGACAATATAGAACATTTGTATTATCATCCGAGATGGCAGCGACATTCGACCATACATAGGAACTAAATTGAGCGCTTGGCCAAAGACCTAAAACAGGAATTCCCGAATATGAAGGGCTTTTCGCGAACCAACCTGATGTATATACGGGCATTTGCCGAGGCCTATTCAGACGAGCAATTTGTCCTACGCCTTGCAGGACAAATGCCCTGGGGGCACAATCAGACACTGATGAACAAACTTGACAGCCTGGAGCAACGTCTCTGGTAAGCTAATTCGGGTCACCCTGAAAAGACTGACAGGTAAGGGGTTGAGGTACGTAGACCCTCTAATTTGAATCACCCTGTTTATCTATCAACCACCCGCAGATGATAGAGCAGTAGCAATCGCTCATCGTCCGTCAGCTTAGACCAGCGCTTGCCCTCAAACTGGTCAGCAATGAACTGGCGAATCACCGGCGCAGACCACCCCAGGCTCCTAATCTGCTGTTGAATCTGCTCGTGCAGGTCTGGGTCGTAGGCCGCAGGCTCTGTTTCCTGTGAAAAAACAGGCTCATCCCCCCGCACCCCCCTTTCCGGAGAAAGAGAGATTTGATCCGAGCCCAAATCACCGGCGCAAAGCGCCCTACCCTTCATATATCTCTCCGAGGGGTGTAATTCCTTGATTTCTGAGGGTTCTAGCGATTCTGGCATGGCTTCGGAATTCACCTCTTCAGGGGCTAGAAAGCTTGCTAGCTGGGCTATTACACCCTTTTGGTGGGCAGGGTGCCAGAGGCTGAGGTGCTTGTAGAGGGTCTGCTGGCTGACTTTCGCCAACTGGGCGATCGCCTTAGCTCGGGCTGTAATCTGCTCGGGCAGTTCTCCTGCCTGCTCTAGCTCGGCATAGGCGGTGCGAATGCGGTGCTGGGCGTCTTCGGCCTGCTGCTGGTTAAAGGGCACCAAATTGTTTTTGGGCTGGCTGGTGTCGCGGCTGGGGGTGGTACCCAGGGGCCAGTAGTAGCCTTCGACGGCTCTGGCCCAGGCGATAACTTTACGCTCGAGGTCGTGCTGGTGGCGGCAGTACTGCTCGTAGCCGGGGCAGGTGAGGGCGATGCGCAGGGTGTAGTCGATCAGGGCTTGGCCCTGGATGCTCTCGAAGACGTGGCCATAGCAGGCGATGGTTTTGAGTAAGTGGTTGGTCTGGCCGTAGTCTGTCCAGCCCTCGGTGATGATGGTATCGAGGTCGTGTCGCCAGCTTTCGACGGGATGGCTGCGGCGCTTGGGTCGCTTGCGGTGGTTGTCGCGACCAATTTTCATCGCATGGCGTAGGGCCTCCATGTCTTGGTGGCCAGCTGCACCATCCCAGAGCCAGAAGAATCGGGCTAGGCTGCTGCCGACAGGGTTGAGGGCATCGTCGAGCAGGCAAGAGCCGCTACCCGGCTGGAGGGGCAGTCGGTGGCCCATGTATTCGATGAAGGTCTGAACGCCGTAGGCTTTGACATTGGGGAAGATTTCGAGCTGCCCCGCCTGGAGCCGAAACCCCTGGGTCTGGAGGCATTCTTTGAGGGTGACGGCCAGGTTAAAGGTGTTGACCAGTTCGGCAAAGGGGAGGTAGAGGTGCAGGCCACCACTCCAGCTAGAGCGAATCAGCAAGGTGCGGGTGATGCCGATGGTCTCTAGGGCAGCGCGGATTTGAGCGACGCCTTCGGCGGTGCAGTAGTCGCCGCCAGCATCGAGGTCGAGTAGGGCGTAGCGGGTGTCATGGGTAAAGCGGACACCGATCAGCTGGTTGGCGTCTTGCCACTGGTTCCACAGAACGCGGGGCCGCAGGGGGTAGGTGTTAACGGTTGTCCAGTCGGCTTTCGTGGTGGCGTCATCCGGCAGGTCGGCGCGGATGAAGCTCCAAGGGTAATGGCCAAAGATTTCACACAGCCGCTGGCCGGTGGGGTCTGCGGGGAGGGGTTCGGAACGGGGAGTCTTACGCGACTCCTCGCCCCATCCTATCGATGCGGTCATGGGGGTCTCTCTCTCCTAAACAAGAGCAATGGGTATTGCCCCGAGAGAGATCCGGTGTTACCATAGCCGCATAAGAAATCGATGCGCGACTCGGGAACTGGTCCTCTCGGGTTTTCGCTTTTTAAAGAGCCGGTGGCATTCGCTGCCGGTTCTTTTTGCGTATTAAGGGTCTGGTCAGGACGCTTAACACTGATTCACGCGATCGCCAGGTGGTCAGCCCAGCGGGGCGTCAATCATTGCCGGATCATAGTACAGGTGTCTAGACCAGGCAAGCAGACTCTAGATATTTGATTTCATCGGGGTTTTGGGGTTGGTATCGGCCTCCTAACGTGCAACAAAAGACTGTGGTTACCGCTCGGTTGGCGGTAACTGCCAAGGCTCTAGACCAGCGTCGCGGAGCTGCTGTTCTAGACGAGCAACCTGTTCACGCAGGGCGTCGGGTTCTGCGTAGACTTCGCCCAAGACGGCTAAATCGGCCTCGGTTCTCTGGAGCCGCTGGGTGAGCACAGCCTCGCGATCGCTCTCGCTACGCTCCACCCCAAAGGCAGCATCAAACCGGCGTTCTAGGGATTCCTCTAGCAGGGCATCTACCAAGGCAAACGCTTGCTTATTCCCCCGGTAGGCTTGCCACAGCCAGTACTTGCTAACCACGGCCAAGGGGATGGCCTGAATCCGAGTTTGGCCCCTGGCTTGCTCTGGGTTGGGTTCCACCTCAATTTCAGCAATCGAATCCGTAAACCCCTCTCCCAGTAAGCGTTTGGCTGCCTTTGATCGCAAAAAATCGAAAGCGTTTCTAGGGGCTAACCCAACTGCGTCAGCCGCACTCGACAGGCTCATCCGATACTCACTGTTGGGCATTTGGTACCCCTCTGCATTTAATAGGCCGATCGCCACCGTGGTGCGTTTGGCCTTGTCTCCGGTGGTCATCCTGCCACCCGCTGCCACAGCCGGGCAATCTCGGCCAGAAGCACCTGAATGTTTTGGGTGAAGGCCCGGTGCTCTGTAGCATTGGCTTGGGCCTCTAACTGCCACTGCTCACGAGCCGCCCGCATCTCTGCTCGGTCGGCCCTGGCCTCAGCCAGAAAAGTCTCAAAGCGCTGATCGGCTTCTGCCTTGTGCTGCTCTGCCCTCTGTCTATCGGCCCTGGCTTCTTCCAGCAGATTGTTGAACCGCTGATCGGTTTCCTGCTGCTGTTGCCCCAGGTTTGCAATCATCTGCACTGTGTCAGCGATCGCCTGTTCCATACGGGTGTTTGTGTTCGCCGCGATAGAGCTGCTGACTTCCTCGGCCTCAGCTATGCCATCCTCGATGCGAGTTGACCAGGCTTCAATGGCACGGGCGTTGCTGTCGGCGATCACACGGGTTTCGCGCAGGCCAGCAGCGTTCTGCTCAACAATAATCTGGGTGCGGGCTTGGCTCTCCGCCACGGTGGCCAGCAGGGCTTCTACACGGTCTAGTCGATCGCTGCTCTGGGTCATTTGGTGGTCTCCGAGGGGATTTCTCCTGCTTCCTTAGCTGCCTCTATGGCCCGCTCAATCAGCACGGCGATCATTTGCGACATGGAACGACGCTCCTTATCGGCCAGCGCCTTTAGGTCGTCCTTCAGCTCTTCTTCAATAAACGCTGTGACGGTGACTTTGGCCATTTCATCAGGGTTATGGTCTGCAAACATCATACTCACCTATCAGGAAAGATCACACTTCGAACAAATTATAACTAAAGCTATTATTAATCTAACAAGTTTTGTTAGGATACACCAAGACGCGAAACGGCATAGGTACAGGGCGGGGCCTGGTTGGCTCACTGTTTGCTGTGCCATGCTGCGCCAAACCCGTACCTGTAACGGACTAAAGGACTTTTAGCTATGACCGAATCCATAAGCCTTCATTCGTTCTGCAAAGAGAACGGCAACCTTCCTAAAACCTCCGTGCGCCGCTGGTTGAATGACAACGGATACAGCACCAGCAACGGACTTAGCCCCGCTGCTGTAGAAGCTGCAATCGAGCAGTTCTGCCCCCCTGCGGCCCCTCCCGAACCCACTGTTGGGGGGCTAACCATCCACGCTGGCAACCACTGCACCAGCATCGACTTGCCCAATTACCAAGGCATAACCATAGACCTAGCCCAGTTTCGGGACTCTGAAGCGCTGGTGATTGATGACCCCTTAGCCGTAGCCGAGCAGTTTTTGCAGACTGCCGATCTGATTCAAGGGGCACTTGCCGATGACATCGCCGCCCGTGAGCAGCGCCTACAAGCCACGAAACAAGCCCAAAGCAAGATCGCCGCTAAGGCCCAGGAGCTAGCCCTAGAGCAGCGCCTCTACCGCTTGCAGACTAGCCAGATTGATGCGGCTCAGACAGACGAAACCAAATCCCTAGCCGATGCCCTTGGAACGCTGAAAGCTTTGGGAAAGCCCACCGAGCCCGATACCGCTGCTGCTGGTTAGGGGGTTTAGCCCTAATAACCGCCGTTTTCATCCTGTTAACGCCGTAACTCTGGTCATAACGCCATGGAAGCTAAATTCACTCC